>CAYYZD010000098.1:0-6189 GCA_964476035.1 uncultured archaeon | reverse complement strand
TGACCATATCTGTAGGTAAGGTATTCTTCAACTTGAGATGGTATTTTAAATTCTACTCCATAAAATTTTATTTTGGACAGGTTTGTAAAGTATCGGATAGGGATTACCATTTGAATATATTTACATCCAAGTTTTACGGCTAATCTTTCTAGTGTTTTTTTAATGTGAGGCCTTAACAAATCAGGAATCATTAGACTTATCTTAATTAGAATTCTGTGTACTGGATAAGGTATCTGTTTTAATGTATCTCCAACATGATTGGGGGCTGAGAGTATAGAGAGCAGGTAATTAATTAGTACTGCGAATTTCATAAAGTAAAGGTGGATGAAAAACTTTATTTTAGCTTCTTTTTTATCAGCGTGATAGGTGTTGAAGTTAAAGAAGACATCCCTGTCTGGATGGTGGACGTGGGCTAGGTATACAGAAGGCTTTTTGCTGATTATGTTACGGAAAAAATTAACTAGGAATCCTTTCCTGCGGAAGTCTTCGGCCGCTTTTAACATTTTAGATTGGTCCCTATACCACACTCCAAGGTCAATATCCTTGTCCCACGGGATGAGCTTCCCCTCTCTGACGGCGCCTAGCAATGTTCCACAGTCAAGCCAGTACTCTACGTTATACTCGTCGAGAATTTCCTTTAATTCCATAAGAGACTTGATTGCTGCCTTCTCGTCCACTCCTACCACCAAGGATATTCTCTGCTATTTCCATGTCATCTTTTGTATCTATCTCCATACATAGCTTGTCGCTAAAGTAGAGAGGGTACAGTAATATTTTATCCAATATCTTGTTTAAAACGTTTTCCGAGTAGATGTTTACCTTTCCTCTTTTAACATATTTTTCAATCTCATTCAGCCAGATTGAAAAATCTTTTTCGGAGAATTTGTACATTGGGAAGCAGGCAAAGGTGTTCTTTCCATAAAACTCCACCCCTATCCTAACAACTCTACCATCCCTAACCACCGCTTTGAAATCCTTATCAGGTAGCTTAATTTTTTTATTTACCAGAACGTGGTTTTCTTTTTTACTTATCAGCTTCTCCATCAGACTTTTGTCAAATAATAAATCGCAATGCAGCAAAATTACATCGTCATCAATAAACTTTTTAGTTAACCACATTGAGTATATGTAATTAGTTGAGAGGTATTTCGGATTTTTTACATATTGGATGTTTATAGAAGGATAATTTTTTTCAACGTATTCATGTATTTGATCTTCAAATGGTCCAGTTGTTATTATTATATCCTCTAATCCACACTCGACTAGGATTTTCATTTGATGATCCAAAAGTTCTCTGTTTCCTACTTTGACAAGGGGTTTAGGCTTGCTTTTCGTTAGAGGGTAGAGTCTTTCTCCTTTGCCCGAGGCCAGAATAATAACTTTCATAATTTCACCATATGTTTTCTAGAATTTTTTTAAGATTCTCTCTCGTCACTTTTCTTGGATTATTGTTCATTCTACTGGGGGTAAAGCTCTCCTTCAATAAGAGTTCTAAATCTTCTTTACTTATGTTAAAGTCTCTTAGTTTAGTTTTTTCCAGAATATTTCCCAATAGAGCTTCAAATCTTTCTTTTGCTTCTTTTCCGTTTTTAACAGTCAAAATAGAAAAAATTTCATTTAATCTTTTCCTCACAAATTTTACTCCTCTTTTATCATTGCAGTCCTCCTCTCTCACTTCCGAATTAAATTCTAAAAAGGATGGTACGGTTAGAGCCACAGCGTGTCCGTGTGGAATGCCAAAATATGATGTGAGTGGATATGAAACCGAATGGCATGCTGTTGTTTTTGTAATGTTTATTGCTTTTCCAGAAAGATTCGCTGCTTCTGCCATGGCGAGTCTCGCTTTTCTGTCAGGATCTTTCACGGCCTTTTCAATATGATTAAAAGCAAGCTTTATGGCTTTCTTTGCGTAATCTCTTGACTTTTCGTTGGAGTTAGTAGACCAGTAGGATTCTATACCCTGACACAAAGCGTCGAGTCCGTTACAGGCAGTAAGATATGGATTTAGGGAATACGTAAAAGTCGGGTCAACTATTGCAGCATCGGGAATATTTTTTTCGGTTTCTAGGGAGTACTTTTTTTTGTTTATGTAAATAGTTGCAAATTTGGTCGCTTCGCTTCCTGTGCCTGCGGTTGTTGGAATAGCGATAAGTGGTTTCCCTTGGTTTTTTACTTCTTTTTGCCCTTTTATGTACAATAGTGGGTCATCGTTCTGGAAGGCGAGTGTGTTTATCGATTTCGCCGAGTCTATTACACTTCCTCCTCCCACTGCGATAATTAGGTCTGGTTTGAAGTTTCTGAAGAGAGCAATTCCCCTTTTAATCTCCTCTATTTTCGGGTTGGGAGTTGGGTTGAAGACGATGTGAGGGATGTGTTTAATGAGTGGTTTGATTTTTTCACTCGCTCCCGATAAGTAAAACGATTTTTTTCCGCATACCAAGAAGATTTTTTTTGGATTGTACTCCTTAAGCAGCTTCTCGAGATTTTGTATTGCTCCTACTCCAAAAAATTCCTTCTGCATTTTACTCTCTCACGAACTTTATGAATCTTTTTTTTAATTCGGTTAGCGGTATCGTAGGTCTTCTCAAATTACCCTCTGAGCCCCTTTTTACACGAACTACAAGCAATGCCGGACCTTTAATTTCGTTTAAGTGTCTCATTTCGCTAATCAATTGTGACTTAGTTTCAATCTCGTGGGTGTAGACGTAGCCAACAGCCCTAGCTATTTTACAAAAATCGACAGTGTTTGCGGATGTGGGTTGCCCCCCGGTTGAATCGTATGATAGATTATTTAGGATTATATGGTAAAAATTTTCCGGTTTATAGTGTCCGATGGTTGCCAAGTTTCCCATGTGCATTAGAACCGCTCCGTCTCCGTCTAAAACGAAGATTTTTTTGTTTTTTTTGTTTAGTGAGATTCCTAGAGCAATCGCGTTCGCGTACCCCATGGCACCTACATTCAGAAAATCGGTTTTGTGATCCTCCCCCATCTCCTCTCTATACTCGAATAGCTCGCGAGATATTTTTCCGGTGGTAGCCACAAAGATTGTATTTTCGTCAACATTTTTCAGAATGGTATTAATCGCCTCTTTTCTACTCATCTCTGCGTGTACGCTACGAGAGTATGGATAGGGTTTGATATCTCCTCGGAAAAACAAGATAGCAAACAGTTTATCCTTCTTTTTCGCTGTTGATACTCCCTCAGTTATAGCTCTTCTTAATTTTTCATTGTTTCCATCGTAAATAAAGTGAGGTATATCCAACAAATCCAGCAGGTTTGTTGTTATTTCTCCGATTCGTTTGTGCTGTACGGCGTCTTTCAGTTTCGGGTGGCCTCTCCAAGAGATTAGAATTAATGCTGGTATTCTGTACACGTAGCTGTCAGCAAGGGAAGTTAGGGGATTCATCATATTAAGGAGACCATCGTTCTGCAAGTATATGATAGGAATGTTTCCCGTGGATAGATGGTACCCTGTGGATATGGCAAGAGCCTCCCCTTCGTTGGTGGCTATGATGTGTTGATAATCGTTTTCGTGGGTGAGGAGATAATTAACCAGGGGTGTGAAACAACTATCGGGGACACCCGTAAAGAAGTTTATGCGAGCTTTGTCGAAATAGGAAAAAAGCTCTTCACACGAGATCATGTTATAACTCCTTTCTTATGATTTCTTTTTCAGCTATTTCTACGTCTACAGGGTTGTGGATTTCCATCCAGCCTTTGTATATTTCTAATGCGTTTATGGTGAATCCTCTATCAATAATCTCTTGCAGAATGTCTGTGATTCCTGCTCTGTCGAAAGACTCCGCCTCGTGAAACTTCCCTCTACAGTGTTGTTTGCAGTCATCGTAAACTTTTTTGAGAATGTTGGCTCCTTCGGGAGAGAAATACGCTATGCCGATGAATTCATAGTCGGCTTCGTCTTTATCGATATTCTTACCAATCCGGCTAACCTCATTCATCGTTGTGGGATAGAGTGTTCTGTAGTATGATTTTTTCTTTGCTTTACTTACAACCAAATCTAGTTTTTTGTCTATTTCATGTTTATGGTATCTGTATGAGTTATCAACCAGAAGAACAATGTGGTTTTTTGTCTTCAGAAGAGATTTGATTATATTTTCATTGAATAAAATATCGGAGAATATTAGTATAAACCCATTATCCATAACTTCTCTCGCGCAAAAGAGTGAGTGGAGACTATGCTTTTTTTCATATTCGCGATTATCTAGGTATTTGACTCCCTCGAATGTGAACATCTCTCCTTTGTACCCTCGAACAATTGCAACGTTACGGAGACCCGCTTTTCTAATAGCTTCTAACTGATACTCTAAGATTGTTTTTCCATTGATTCTGATAAGAGATTTTGGCTTTCCTTTAAAGATCGGGTCTTTTCCGGCGGCGGGTATGACAACCCACATCCGTTGTTCTTTTATATATTTTTTGTCTTCCTCTGTAATTCTTGTAAAACCAACATCATCAAAAATTTCAGAGATGGGGGAGCAAAGTGCTTCAGCCTCAAAGTTACGATCATTCAACAAGATTGTGTTTGCGACCTTTTTCATCGATTTGTGTGCGGCTCTTAAAAGATGATTTGCGTGGATAATTATATTAAACCCATTTTTCGCGAGCTCTCTATCAGTTATAAGATTATATGTGGTCGGAACGCAGACAAGAAGGGGGCGTCGCCCGATTTCTTTACAGAGTCTTTCATATTCACTTGCAAACATCAGTACGTCGTCCGGGCTATCTTTTTTAGAGTGTATCATAATTCCATCTGCGCCCGCTTCTATGTAAGCTTCTGCTCTTAAGAGAGCGTCTTCTAAGCCGGTTCCTGCAATGAGACTTTCTATTCTTGCAATTATCAGAAAGTCGTTACAAGTTTTTACATTCACTCCTCTTCGGATTTTGCTTGCAAAAACATCAGGATCTTCAAGACTCTGGTTAGCCTTATCATCTAAACTATTTCGTTTGGGAAAAATTTTATCCTCAATTATGACTCCAGAAGCTCCCAAGCGCTCTAGACACCTAACAAAGTATTCAAACTGAGCGGGAGCCCCCCCAGTGTCTCCATCAACTAGAATTGGTTTTGAAGTAACGTTCAAAATTTCGTTGATAGTACGGAGCCGAGAATCATGACCAACGATTTCAGCGTCTGGTATACCCTTAGATGCCGAGTCTGTGAAGCTGCTTTCCCAAAAACCATCAAATTCGATTATTTTACCGTTTACTTCAACTTTCGCCTTCTGCGCAATCAGGGCGCTGAGTGCATTGTGTACTTCAATAATTCTTACATATCCCTTCTCATTAATATGAGTTTTTAAGAGTTCGACTCTCTTCCAAGGCGATGTAACCTCATTTAAAAACATAAAGGACTATTTTATTTATAATATAATAAAATTTTTGGTTTCGAACCAAAACATTCTTGCAGATAACGGGACGATGTAGTTCGGGTTGGTTCTCGGACCGGATTTCCTCGTGTCTTCGACTCGTCTTGAATTTTTTGACACTTTTTCGTCACTTATGCGTCTCTCCGGGCTTTCACAGCTTCTTTGATGACTTATAAATAGGACGCCTAACAGATAATCAAATCTATCTTCGGAAGAGGAATATACACCTTTACTCGTGATTAGTGATGTTGGGTAACTGTGCCTCGCGAACCTACAAATAGTTGAAAGAAGGAGAAAAAGGATGGGTGGTTAGGGTTCCATGAACCTTCAGAAAGTTTCTGAAGTACTAATTAAATCGCAAGGTTTATAGGATTTTATTACTATTTAACTTCATCCCTAACAATCTAGAGGTGACGCAGAAAATTTCAGCTGTGCTTAAAAAATTTAGGATGCGATAACGAACAATCTTATCTTCGTAGTAAAAAACTCGAAAAGGCGGCAAGCATAAACAAATCTGTGTCATCTCTCAACGACCGAATACACATCTGTTATTACAAAGTTTTGGTACTGATAATTGGTTTCTATCCCTTTGCGTAACTTTTAGAGGTGTCAGAATGTCTGAGCAGAAAAGGTGGAGCTTATTCCCTAGAGAAGGTGTAGGGTTATTGTTGGATTTGGTTAAGAGGGGTATTCGCACTAAGGGTTTTATTTATGTTACTGTAGGGAACTTGGTTAACGCTGCTCTGGGTGGGTTGTTTTATCTTGTTTGTGCAAGGATTTTGAGCGTTACGAGTTACGGTTACA
>CAYYZD010000097.1:0-6243 GCA_964476035.1 uncultured archaeon | reverse complement strand
AAACAGGCTCAGCCATAGGCGGCGCCATACTAATTGCCGTTATCCTACCACCCACCTTCTCTCTTATTTGCACCGCAGCTTCCAAAGCATTTAAGTCAAACGGATTTATCTCCAAAGGCGCAGAACTCCTATCAACCACTCCTCTCTCCGTATCAAATTTCACTCTCTCTATATCAGGCGAAGGCTTGACCAACACAACTATGTGAAAATCCTCCACCACTATCACCTCAACGTTAAAGAGTTTATCCAACTTATCTCGGCATGCCTCTCTTGCCTGATAACCAATCTATGCATTAGAAGACAATGAACAATTACTTCAACATGATACAATTTCCCTATTTCCACACTATCTTGTGAAACAAATTTAAGATTAAAATATTACGTGCAAGGAATCTAAGAATCGAACACTACTCTTTCACACAAAACCCTTAAAACTATTTTCCCATAACTATCCAAATAACACTGTAAACCGAAGCTGCGATTCGATAAATCCCAGTAAAACCATCATTCCCAAAAATAAGTCAATATCTAAACCCTTTTAACACAAAGACCACACATTTTAATCTCAACACTCTAAACAGCAAACACTACAGTTCTTCAATAATCCTATATATTGAAATCAAAGCCTCAGATTTTATCCTTAACCCGGCCTCAACTAAACCAGCTACAATATTCTTTGCCCCTTTCTTATCTAGCTCCCCCCTTTTCACCGATAATATCACAGGTGTTACAGCCCAATGCGTCCTCACACCATGAGCCCTTGCAACCAAAATCAACTTTTTATCATTCGTTACAAGTACATCCCCCAGCTTTCCAGCAAAAACAATAAGTTGAGCATCTTCAACCTCAATTTTCTCCAATTTAGCTATCTTACCAGCTAAATCCTCTTCTTCCCCAGTTAAACTATAAACATGAATAACACCCTCCTGGAAAGCTTCTTCAATTACCGAAACTCCAAGTTTCCCAAGTACTTTAGCTTCATCAACGGTTTTCCCTAGCAACAGAGGGAGTTGTAACAAGCACACCGTAAAATTCCCTCAACCAACTTAATTTCCCTATTCTACCAAAGTAAATTATTAGAGAAGCACCTAAAACAGCCATTACTCTCCCCCTAAATCCCTCAGCAAATCCTCAGGAGCCATCTGCACTAAAACATCATACCGGGATGCGAGATCTAACATTTCAACATAAATTTTACCAGCAATCCTCGCCGCCGTCCTAAGAGTAACTTTCCCTTCACGAAGCAGCTGCAACGCTCTATTAATCTTCCACTGCTCCACAGCGTTCTCCAGCAATCTCCTAATGACATCAGCCCTCTCAGCCTTCTCAACACGGCAAATCTCTTCAATCATCTCAAAAAGTCTATCATCAACCCTAACAGTAATAACCTTCAACAACACCATCTAATACAAACGAATAAATACGATACAATATAAATGTATTCACACACAAAAGTACCTTTAAAAACCATATCAGCTACCAACACTTTAAATAGATTCACCAAGCTTCGGAACTTTCCCCTTCCCCTTCACAACATAGTTTGAAAACCTCGCCGGAAAAGAAACACACCTATAAACTTTCCCCTTATATTCCACCTCGCCAATGATCCCCCTCTCCTCAACAATCTTCGCACCTTCCTTAACACTATTAACAACACCAACGGGAACACCTGCCCTCTTCAACAATTCAAAAGCCTTCCTCGTATTCATGTTTTTCAACTTTTCCTGAATCACCTTTCTAATCTCTTCACACCTCTCCATCCTCTCCCGGTAGCCTAGATCCCCAAAATCTAACTGTAAAGCTTGGCAAAGCCTTTTCCAAAAATGAGGCTCACCCAAAACACCCAAAGAAACATAACCATCACTAGTTCTATAAATACCGTAACCAGGATTCTCAACAAAATCCCTAACATCACCAAAACCATTCAAAATATGAGCAGTATGAGCAGGAATAGCAGCGAAAACAGAATCCAACATACTCAAATCAATATACGTACCTTCCCCGGTTTTAAGCTTACGAACATAAGCAGCCAAAATAGAAACCGCAGCGTAAACAGCGGCAGCAAAATCAGAAAACTGGACATTAGGATCCTCAGGCCTACCAACCTTAAGACCCACCAACCTACATACACCGGCAAAAGACAAAACATTAATATCATGAACAGGAAGATCCCTAAGCTTCGAATCCTGACCAAAACCAGAAACAGAACAATAAATAATGGAAGGATTCACCTCCCTAACACTTTCATAGTCAACACCAAGCTTCCCAGCAACCCCAGGCCTAAAACCCTCAACAACCACATCAACATCCCTAGCAAGCTCCATAAACTTCTCACGGCCCTTCTCACCCTTCAAATCAATAACAACACTCTTCTTATTCCTATTGAAAGCAACGAAGAACACATCGTAAAACCTCAACGGTTCACCAAAAGGAGGCTCAACCTTAATAACCTCAGCTCCAAGATCACTGAGAATCTGCGTGCAAAATGGACCAATATAAAACGATGCTAACTCCAAAACCCTCATACCCTTAAGCATAAAACAACTAACAACACCAAAACATTATAAAGATTTCTAAGTAAACAAAACAACAAATAACAACAAAACATGGATTCTTTGAACAAGTTCCAAGCTCAAAACAAAGGATTTTCTCAATATATTTTACTAAGAGTTTCCCTTATGACTTTTATCGACCTTTTATCTCTCATTCTTTCAGAAACTTCGATAGCTTTCTCAAAGAATCCCATAGCCTCCCGCTTATCACCCTCCGCAAGCTTCTTCATCGCAATACCCAGATAAATTGCTCTCAACTGCCTGAAATCCTTCACCCTCAAAGCAACCCTCACAGCCTGATCATAAAACCCATCCTCAAGAAGCCTATTAAGAAGCCAAGAAGAAAATCTAACCCTCATAACAAGAGGAACCTCTTCCAACACATCATCAACATTATCAATCTTATAAACAGATCTAATCACGTCATAAGCACTTTCATAGTCCCCACCTAAAATCAAATCTTTAATCCTCTCCAGAGGCGCTTTTTCCTCTCTAATTAACCTAGGCTTAAAGACCTTTTCACTAACTGCAGCCGTTTTAGACTTAACAGCAGCATAAATAGCACTAGAAGCCAGCAAAATAATAAGTATCAAAACAGCATTAAACAAAATAGAAAAAATTCCTCCAGATGGTTGTAACCCTCCAGGGCTAGTACCAATGCCCTCACCCGGCTCCTCAGGTAAAGCTTCTGTCCCCTTAATAAAGATAGTGTAAACCGGAGACGTAGTTGCCCTCCCATCCTGATCCCTAGCAATAATCTGATAAGAAACAGTTGAATTCGCGGAAAACGGACCAATAGTAACTGAAAAACTGTCAGGCGAAACCTGAACCATAGAAACCTGAGTCCAAGAAACATTATCCAAAGAATAAAGCAAAAACACCTCAGCTATAGCCATATCTTTAATCTGCACAGTGAAAGTTATTGCGTCACCTTCAGAAGGAGAAGCTGGAGAATAACTAATACCTAAAATGACAGGACTCTGAGTATCAATCATCTCAACCGAAGAAGGATCAGAATAGCTAGACGAATAAACAAAAGTATCAAACAAAGTAACAGCCACATTATAATCCGCATACAAGTAGTTAACTGTAGAATTAACAAAATAAACAGATGAACCTGAATATGCATAAACCGAATCAAAAGTTGAATTATCACTTGACAAATAAGAATTACCAAATAAATAAACATAACCAGTATTGGAAGAAGTAAAGTCTACCTTACTCTGATCATAGCAATACACACCGATAATTTTAGAGTCCACTAGCAAAGCTGAAGCCTCTTCATCAATACTCATATAACTTAATGTAGAATTTGCTACATTAAGCGTACTGAAACCGTAACAATGAAAATGAACACCGTCGCAACTAGAATCCCTTATCGTCATATTAGAATTTTCATAAAGAGAAATATCACAATGAACTGTTGAACCAATTATTATTGCTTTAGAATTCCCATACAGATCTACAAAATTTATTTCAGTATTAAATACGGTCACAGTACCATTATCATAACAATTAATGTCATGAACACTTACATTTATAAATGTTCCAGAAGCATTGCCACGTAGATTGAAGATTTTATACAAGTTTATAATCTCCGTATCGCCAGAAACCTGTGGTGACGGTTCAATAAAATTCTCCATGGAAACAGAGGAGCCATTCATATAAACATAACCAAACACCTCGTAAAAAACATCTAGCTGACTGATACTACAACACGAACCCGCAATCAGCGAAGAATTATCCCAAAGTCCAATATAAGAGGAATTCGTGAAATATATTTCAGCAGAAACATTGTGGTGTAAAATTAAATTCATAATCGTCGAGTTCTCAGCAATTAAGCGAGAATATCCAAATAAGCGTAGCCAATCTACAAAAGACCACTTAACAATCAAAGTAAGATTTTCCCAACCATCAGACCAAGTCCAAAGACCCGATATATTTGAATTACATAGAATCAAAACAGCATCACCATGCCAAGATACTTCAATACTATCAATATTGCAGCTTTCAAAACGTAAACTGCCATCAGAATGAACTTCTACCCAATATAATGTTGTATTTGTCGCATTTAATTCACTCAAATCATAACAACAAATTCTATCAATATTAGCATTAATTAACTCTCCATACGATTCTTCATGTAACCGAATTACTATTTCCTGCTGTTCAATTTTAGATGTTTTATCGCAGAAAACCTCAGGGCTAGATGTTTCGTTGCTAAGAATCTGCGAACCGTTAACAATTATGTAATTATTGCCATAGATATCGAAATATGAGGTAAGTTTTCCCACTGTCGTATAGTTATAAAGTGTTGCAGAAGAATTATCGTAGAGATTTAAGGTTCCAACCGTTGAGTTTTCACAAATCATGCTAATAGAACCGTGGAGAGATATCCGGTTAATGTAGACCTTTCTCAAGAAAAATGTTGAATTTAAAGAAGTACCATAGTACGTATTTATATGTAAAATGGTTGAATTATAAACATACAAAGTTCCACCACTATATGATCCAACCTCAACATACTCAATTTTGGAATGGTTAATTTCCGCTTCCCGAAAACCATCATGCAAATGTATATGCCAAGGATGATGATTATCCCAAGTACCATAAACATCAACCACCTTTAATGTAGCGTTGGAATAACAACTGACATGGGTGTCAAAATAATCGATTATTAAGGTATTTTCCAAAATAACATCCGGTAAAACAACATTAATAGCACTAATTACTGTTTCATTGTTTATTACCAGCAAACCGTCGCCATTAACATTTATATTCCGATTAAGACGTTTAATAGTAGAGTTTTTAGCATAAAACCAGGAGTTATCATGAATATCCAAATAATCTATTGTTGTGTTTGTTGCATTTAATTTACCATAATTATGGCAGTAAATATCCTCGACAGTTGAATATTTTAAAATTACAGTAGAATTTTGATAAATATGTGATATAAAAATAGTTGAATTTTCAATATAGGCAAAAGAGTAACCATACATAAAGATTTGAATCTTAGCTTCAACCTTTGAACCAGCAACAAAAAAATTAGACGTATTCCCAAAAGTAAAGGCTGACGTATCCATAATAGTAAGATTAGAATAGTCATGACACCAAATACCAAAAACAAACCAGGTTCTAACAGTATTATTTCCAATAAAACTAACTTTAGCTGGAAGTTCAACATTGGAAGCATCTATTATTATGCCATTTTCAATGGCCATCGAATTGTTTGAAGATAGCTGGGAGAAAATAAAAATTTCATGTGCTAATGAATCTTCAACCATAAAGGTTCTACTAGAGATCAGAACGTGCCAAGCGATTTGAGGCGACTTCACACTTCGCAGACATGCATCCCCCTCAATGTACCATTGGGTGGTATACCATTCTGGAGCGCCTTCGTAACCAATTGTTGAGTTTATAGCTGTTAAGTTTCCAGAGCTGTAGCATCGTAAATATCTGTATTGAGATGAGTCATACCTTATTAGGAGTTCAGAGTTTTGTACCGTTAAATTCCCATAAATTTGAATATTTCCCTCAACAACATACTTTGCATCATAAATAACAACTGTTTCATTCTGTTGAATTACGAGATCACCGTAGTGGACGGTCGTATTAACATAATTTGATGGACTAGCGCTTACGAAACTGATCAAATCATTTCTATCAATTATTCCAAGATTTTCTAAAAAAG
>CAYYZD010000096.1:0-6294 GCA_964476035.1 uncultured archaeon | reverse complement strand
ATCTAACTGATTTCGTTGAATTTCTAAATAGCACGGTGATGATAGGGGAATTCCCATACATATTACCAATAAACTGGAGTTTAATCGAAAACATTTTGCAACAACTTAACAAGACAAACAAAGATGCAGTAGTGTACTTCAAACAGATATCTAGGGAATATATAGGAGACAAACCAGTAGATATAATCTCCATAGTATTAAAGATGAACGAAACATACATGTTAACGGTAGGCGGCACAAATTACACACATAAGTCGTTCACCGACGTGGAAGGAAAATACAGCAAGAAAACAGGAATCCTACTAGAAGAAAACTACTATTATGAGCATCACTTTTATAACGATTCAAGCTTGGTGGAGACTTACAATATAACGGAAAGAGTTTGGATAACAAATAGCAGTTTCACCTATTGGGAAACGGAGATTCCCGAACAACCAGAACAGCTAGAACAACCGAGTGAAAATGAAACAGTCCCTGAAATAACTACAACAACTATACTTACGTCAACAACTGGTGCCATTTCAGGAGTTATTTCCGCAGCTACAGCTGTTATTGCAACCGTAGGAGTTAGTGGGGTAGCTACAACCACATCCGTTGGGCAAGCTGTTGTTCCAAGTCTAGCTACAAGTGAACAAGCATCACCAGAGTTTGAAAGTGTTAAAAGTAAATTTTCATGGAAGTATCTTAAATACCTATTAAAGCTTAGAAAGCTTAGACGCAAAAAGAAAAAGGAGGAGATACCTCCTCCAAACAATACCATAAAGATGACATTAGCCTTAGCTGTAATTGGCGCGGCAACAGGATCTGGAGCAGTCGCCATTGCATATGGATTATCCGCGCCCCTAGCCCTGTTTATAATGGCAGTCACCGCGATTGTAGGTTTCACTTTAGCGGAAGCAGGATTAAGCCTCTTTATACGAAGATATGTCTTCTTTAAAGCGCGTTCACTTCGATGGGGGAAGAAAGAGAAACTTTCACTTCTAATAATCTTAGTTACAGGTCTCTACGGCGCAGTAACATCATTCATATCAGCAACATTACTAGTTAAAGCAGTTACAGCACTAGTGACATCCGCAGTAATCCCGACAGGTGTAATTGCATACTTCACCGTGGAAGAAGTCACAGTGATGATGAGCGCGGAATAATTTCTCTTTCCCTCATTTTATTTTTTATCTCACAACTTACAATTAATTTAGTTTTCACCACAAATAATAGTTATAATATGCCTACTAGTTGAAGCTTCATAAGGTTAAAAGGATTTTTAAGCAATTCTTCAATTTTATTGCGTTGTTTCAATAGTTTTTCCGCTAAATTGTAAAATAAAAATCCTTTGACTTCAAATCGGGAAACATGTAACCCTTTTACTTTAAATTTATCAACAAGAATAGAAACAAAGTTTTCTTTCTTAGGAACAATTTTACTACCTCCTCTTGAAACATAAAAATAGTAAAGTGTATTGTCTGGAAAACTTTTTAATGCTTCTTCAATTGCAATTAAATACTTTACTCCAAGCAAGAAAAAACAAACATCATATGTCTTTTTCTCAAATATTTGTAGTAATTTCTCCTCTATACCAAGTTTTTTACTCCTGCTTCTAATCTCCTCCCTACTCATGGCGCCGAAGGTACATTCATAAGGAGGGATCAAAGTATGTTCCTCTAATAGTCCGAAGCCTGCAGAAAGAATGTAAAAATCAACGTAACTAACACTTGGAATCGAACGCAAAATCTCTATGGCTCTAACAGTATATATGTGCTGTCCACCCAAATACATATCCCTAGCTGGTAAAACCATGTTCTTAAGATCTTCCCTTTCAATCAACCTTTCTCTGCCGAGCTTATCAATAATTTCACACGTAATATCCAACCGCTTAAACTTCTTCTTAGCTGAACATGAGCCTAAAACAAAAATGTTCAATATTAGCACCAGCTGAAATGAATAGAACCTACCCTTTCTAAATGTTAAGCGTTAATTTTAAAATTGTTGTTGCAATGTGTATCTAAAGAATTTTATAAATTTCATTATAATGTATAATGTACTCCTTTATGCGTTGAAAAGAAGAGGTGAACTCTTTGACCGAAAAGGGCCTAGGAAAAGAGGAGGAGAAGGTACGTGGCAAAGCATATTTTTTGCCCTACATCCTCTACGGCATTTCAATTATCGTTTTCATTTGTACACCATTGATGCTTATAAAGCTTCAACCATCTATATGGGTGCCAATACTATTAGCTAATATTGTAGTGTTTCTAATTGCTCAATCGTTACTTAAAGAATAAATTTAAAACGCCAACCATAATACTATAATATTTGATATGTCCAGAAACTTTGAAAGAACGTTTCCACAATCCCTTCTCAGTAAGGTAACCTATGCAGATCTAATTTTAATCTCTGAATGGCAAAATGAGATTGCACTTAGAAGCAGATCAATAGAAACATATCAAAACTCCACAAAATACGCCGTTATAAGAATTTTAAGCCGTGAAGGATGGGGAATAGCAACAACAAATAAACTAGATAGAGAAAACATCGGAAAGACGGTAGAAAAAGCTTATAAAATGTCAAAAACAGCAACAATACCACTAGAGAAAAAATGGGGAACACCAATACAGTTAGCACCAACAAAACAAATAAAAGGAACCTATAAACATCCAGAGAGAATTACACCCGAAAACATAAGCGAAGAAGATCTTACAGACTTCCTCTTAAAAATAAAAGCACTACAAATAGACACTCTAGGACCAAGATACGGCTGGTGCGAAGCAGTAATAACCTACAGAAAGATAAAAAAGCAGATTATAACATGTGAAGGAACAAACGTCACCGAAGAAAAACCATTAACAGACCTAGTTCTATACACGGTTGCCAAAGGCCCCTACGGAAAACTCTCAACAGCAAGCATGATCGAAGGGGGGACAGGAGGATACGAACTAATTTTAGGAGAGAACACCAAGAAGGAAGCGATACGAATAGCTGAAAGAGCAAAAATGCTCACGCAAGCACGACTATTAAACCCAATGTGGAGGGGCAAAAAACTACCAGTTATATTAGATGGAGAAGCAGCTGGTGCATTGATTCACGAAGCAGCTGGACACATGCTTGAGGCAGACCGCCTAATGGAAACAAAAACCAACATACACGCAATAATAGGGTCAAAAATTGGATCTGAAGAATTAACGGTGATTGACAATCCAAAAATGCTAGGAGGCTACGGTTCATATGTCGTTGACGATGAAGGGGTGATTGGAGAAAGAAAAACAATGATTGAAAACGGTATTATAGTGAACCTATTTCATACAAGATGGACAGCAGCAGCGCTATGCGAAGAACCAAACGGAAGCGCCAGAGGGCTGACATATCTTCCAAGAAGTTTAATGAGCAACATTTATGTGAAACCTTCAGACTGGAAACTTAAAGAAATGGTAGAAGATATAAAAGTCGGATTTTACCTAGAAGGGTTAGTTAAGGCAGAGTTGAAAGGCGATGAAATAATTATAGAACCTGAAATAGCCTATCTTGTAGAGCAGGGAGAAGTAAAAGTCCCGGTCAAAGAACTTAAAATAGCGGGTAAAGTTAAGAGAATTTTGCAAGCAATTGAAGGCATAGGAAGAAATGTTACATTTAAACCGGGCTTAGAGAAAGGCAACCCTGTAAGCAGTGGTGCTCCTCACGTGAAAATTAGCAATGTGCACATTTTAAACTAAAATTATAATTTGTAACCCTTATCACAATACAAAAACCTTAAAAATAAAGTATCACAATGTGAGCAAGAAAAGTTTAGCGATATGAGCGCGTCATAGAATTTAGAGCACATGCATTGAAATGTAGTATTAAACGATCTACTAAGATAACCTCTTGAGGTTGAGGCAGCTTGACAACAAGTAGATTACAGCTACTACGATCCCAAGTAGTATCTCTCAGAGAGAAACGGTTTCTAATAATAGAGGAACTTAAAAAACTAAGGGAGAGGGCCAGAGAATACAGAGAAAAACGAGACGAAATAAACAGCAAAGTCAAAGAAATAGCAGAGAAAATAAGAAATGAAAAAGAAAAAAGAAAAGCAGTAATCGAGGAAATAGAGTTCCTAAAACAAATAAAAGCAGAGTTAAATGCGCAAATCGAAGAAAAACAAGAGAAAATAAGGGAGTTATCGCAATCAATACAGAAATTAGATTTTAACCCCAAGAAACTTCTTAATCTTAGGGAAAAGTTAGAGTGGCGAATACAAACAGAGCCGTTACCCTTAGAAGAAGAAAATAGGCTAGTCGATGAAATAGCACAAATAAGCGCTAAACTCATAGTGTATGAAGAAAACCAGAAAATAAAACAAGAAATAAACAAAATTAGACAAGAAATAAAAGAACTTAGAGTACAAATAAAAGAAGTACAGCAGAACCTCATACAAAAAAGAGCTGAAAGCCAAACATATAGATTAAAAATACTAGAGCTTGGGAAACAAAGAGATGAGCTTAGACAGGAGGCAAACGCATACCACAATAATTACATACAACTCATGGAGAGAATAAAAAGCCTCCAAGAGGAACTAGACAAAATTTCAGCCCAACTAGGTGAAACCATAACAAGATTGCAAGAAGCAAAAATCGAAGAGAAAGCTAGAGAAGTACTTGAGAGAAAGAAAAAGGAGCAAGAACTAATACAAAGAAAACTAGCAGAAATCGAAGAAAAACTTAGAAGAAAACAAAAATTAACCTTTGAAGAATTTGTCCTTCTACAGCAAACAAAAGGACTAGGCAATATAACATAATAGCTCCTCTCCTTAAGTCAATCTATTTTTAATCAATAAATAATTGTCGTAATATAACATTTTAAATTATTTTTCGCCATAAAACTTTCAAGATATCATATTGGAAAGTAGTTAATGGCAATGCATATGTCGATACTTTTATATTTCTATATGTAGAGTTAACAGGTAGAGATAACAAGGTTGTAGAAATGTTTATATGGCGTGGAAGAGGCTTCCTCAGAGGCTTTAAACATCGAATAAGCCCTGTAGAATTTTTAATACTTCTAAGCCTACTTGAAAAACCAAGACATGGCTATGAAATAATAAAAGAACTTGAAGAAAGATTTGAAGACACATGGACACCGAAAAGCGGGACCTTCTACCCGTCGCTTTCAAGACTAGAAAATAAAGGATACATCAAGAGCGTGGTAAGAGGAAACCGAAAACTATACACATTAACCAGAAAAGGAATCGAAATAGTAAAGGAAATTGCTGAAAACTTTGATAAAGAAGTAGAATTTTTAGATAGATTCATTCAAATAGCGAACTTCAAGTTCTTAGAAGAATTTACGCAAAAATATGGCAAAAAAATTATTGAAAAAATGTTAGACAAGGCATTTAAGACGTTAGATATAGCAATAAGGAAAACTGAGCTTTTAGATCTAAACGAACGACTGAAAAAACTACAGCATACAAGAGAAATGTTAGAAAAAAGACTAAATCAGTTAACAGATTCGATAAGTAGAGCTAAAAGATCTGTTGAAGATAGAAGGAAAAAGATGGTAAAAATAAAGGTTGAATAGGAGGTAAACCGATGCATTTTGATAAAAGTTTCTTCCGAATAGGCCCTTTTAAACCATTAATTGACATATTTCTAGATGTAAAAACTTTACTTCACCCATACTTCTCAAAAGATGTATGGATCAGCGAAAAAGACGACAAAGTCATAATAAAGATAGTTCTACCTGGATTCAAAAAGGAACACATCGAAATAAGGGCAAATGAGGAGGAAATATATGTGAAAGCAGAGAAGCCTATCGAAAATGAATTTGAAAGATATTATTGGAAAAAATATATCGAGAACGGGAAAATAGTGATAAGAGGAGAAATCTTAATGCCCACGACTATTGAGCCAAACTCTGGAAAAGCTAGGGTGGACGCGGGGATTCTCACAATAAAATTCAAGAAAAAAGTGAAGGGAGAAAAAGTACCAATAGACTAATTTACTTTCAAAAGCAAAATCTATAGTTACAAAAACTAATTATCAATTTTCACACATATTTTCAAGTAATTCTCCAAATATGGCCTTTAGAAGTTTAATAAGTTATAGGTCGAGATTAGATCATCAAAATTTATTTAAGTTAGTCTAATCTTATATTAAAACGAGTGGTGTATCAAAATTAGTACGACATGTTCTAAATGTTAGGATTATAAGATTGGATAATTACATTTAAACCAAATTCGATATTAATTATGTCTGTAGAGGGGTAGAGTTAAAGTTGGGTATTTTAGGGATAGCATTTCGTTCAATTATTAGAAGTCCTAGAAGATCT
>CAYYZD010000095.1:0-6324 GCA_964476035.1 uncultured archaeon | reverse complement strand
AGAGGGGTTGTATCTGAAAACGGTTGTATTGGTTAATTCAGCGGCAAGTTTAAGTACTGTTCCATAAATGTCATAGCCTCTCCCTTCTCCTTTAATATAGACTGCTTCATTAACTATATTGATTGTTTTGGTGACTGTGTATAAGCCTCGCGTAATGAGTATTGTTCCTCCGTTTACAAGCGAATCTATAAGTTGCTGCATCACTGTGCTAAAGTCCGAATCGCTGAACTCTATATTTCCCGATACCTCATTTCTGGCTTTGATGACATCACCATCAACAAACACGGTATAACTTGATTCTGAAGCATAGCTTCCTCTGCTAATTAAAGTTTCAATGCTATTCTGTGCAAGAAATTGATTGCTCAGCCATCCAACCGTAAATGCAACAATAAAAACGATTAAAACCAAAACTTTATGCAGCTTTATTTTTCCTCACCTCCTAATTTTTTGTAGTAACCTAGAAGCATGTTCGCTTTCTTCTTCATCGGAGAATGATAGGCTCCGGCTAACCATTCTTCAAAAACCTCGTTTACATCCGGGAACTTATCATCATTCAAGTCGATCCATTCAAAAATATAAAAGGAATCCGTATACTTCTCTATGTTTGGATAAATTACCTTGCAAAAATATTCTACCGCTATCCATGTTCCACGCCAACCATATCCGTAACAAACGAAAACCTCCCTCTCATAATCGTCAGTGAAAAACTCCACGATGAAAACGTCGTGATGTTCATTTATCTTGGAAAGTTCCATCACTGATTTTTGGATAATGCTGCCATTTCGACTCTTCCACCAAATATGAGTAGAATTATATTCGAGGGAACATGGGGCCTGAAGTGACTTCTCATAATAATCAACAGACGGCTGGGAGATAGGGCCACCAATAAAAACCATATATTTACCAGAAGAAATAACGTTAGGTCTCGGGCATCCATAATTGTCAACATAAAGGTCATTGAGACTATAATAACATTCTAATTGAGGTTTATTCTTGCACATGTTAAAGATTTTGGCATAAAGAACATAGTCGTTTGGACTATTTTTGGAATACATAAAATAGACTGAACCACTAGGGGCTTCGAAAAGGCCTTTTATGCTGCTTAAAGAAATCTGTTTTACTTCGCTTTTCTCCGGTCTTAACCTGAACACTGCACTTAAAATAGATACCAGCAGAATTGCTCCAGCACAAGTTGCAATAAAAACATGAAGATTAAAGCTTAACTTCACTTCTATTCCTCCTCTTTAAATTTTTGATTAATTTTTCAATTTTACCATGAAAAACCAAGATTATGAGAAGAATTATTGCTGTACCCAACGAAATTCTATAACCTAAATCCGTATACCTCTGCCCAACAAAATAAAGAACAGCCTTAAACTCTCCAGTTCTATCAACAAAAAAGCCGTTGACACAATAATTTATTGAAATCGGCGAAATCTCTTCATTTCCGATGTAGAGTCTCCAAAGTGGATGATAAGAATCAGAAAAAATCAAAAAGAAACTACTATTTGAATTTATATAAACTTCATATTCACATGGATTAATTCTCTTATAACTTATCGTTGGCTGGGAGGAATAATCTGAGAAAAACTTTGTCACAGAAAAACTTTCGTTAAGATCAGTTGAGCACAAGATTAACTGATCCAAATCAATTTCGTTGTCAGTCCTGATTTCTAAATGGTATTTCCCGTACAATAGAGAAACCTGCTCTGTTTCGTACCATTCAAATTTATCAGTTTTGTTTGAAGGAAAAATTTGCAAAGAGGCATTTCCTAATATTATATCAAATGGTCTATAGTCTGCATGAAAGGCCAAACGAAAAGCCAGAGAATAGTAACCTGAACGAGGGACAAAGAATTCTGATGAAACTGCATTTTTACCGCTATAAACTTGTAACTCCCAAATGCTCACCATTCCAAATTCTGGTGCAGATGTGAAATAAAGACGTAGTTTCTCAGTTTCAAATGGAGATGAAAAACTATGATAAACTATCGTTTGGTTATTTCCAGTAACAATTGTTTGATTAATCCAGTTTGTGCCATTCCAGCTCTGCACAGTGTAATTCTGAGCTTTTGCGTTTTCAAAAAAAATCTGTAAGCCAGTTATCTTCTGTTTGGAGGGCCAAGTGAGTTCAAGCCACTGAGGCATTCCTTCACTAGGCTCTGACGCCCATCTAGTAAGAGGTGAATTATCAATTGCAAAATCAGATCCAAATCTCATCAAATCATTACCAAACACCGAAGAGGCTGAAACATTTGCTGTAAAAGCAATATTTTTCCCCTGTCCGTTAAGGTGTAGTGAAAAGCCCTCATAAGGAACGTGTTTGTAGGAGCAGGCTCCTGTTTCTTCAGGTTTTAAGAATTCTTCTGCTTCTAACAAATAGATTATTCTGCCTTTAAATCTCCTTATAGCCTCTATAATCTCATTCTCACGCATTTTGTAGGTTTTGGGTTTTATAAAAGCGAATGCATCCACTTCGTTTAGACCATTTCCATCATTAATTAATGTCAGAGAATGCCTTCCCTCATCTAGACTTAAATTTCCCAGAAAAATCCATGAGAGTTTAGGGCCGTAAGCGGTTTCCGGCTGAAAGCTCGTCAAATTTACTTCATCAAGCATAACTGTTAAAGTTCCCCTTGAAGAAGCAATTCCAACTCTAATCCAGAGACTATATAGATCTGGTTCGTTAACATCAAAGAAAATTTTAACAGAATTCTTCCCTGAAGTTTGTAAGACGTCGCTTCCAAAAACATATTTTCCTTGATGTCTCCAAACCGGAGAACGAATCCAACTGTGGCTCGGATTTGAGCTATCAATACCATATTGCGCCAGTTTTACCATAAAAGGTTCATCTTTGAAAGTAAGCATGACGATGTCAGCCATTTCCACATTATAGAATATTAGATACTGCGACTTGTTAAACATCGGATCTTTATAAAAAGGAGAACTCATTAAATGCGCGAATAAAAGGGCTGTTTGATTAAGATTGAACGAGTCTATTTTGTATAGCGCCGGAAGAACTTCTAAATCTCCAATTACTACAGCGAATTGGGTTACTCCAAATATGCGTTGGTTATAATCTTCATTTTCAAGAATTATTGATCCAGAATTATTATAGACAATTTTAACGTTATCTTGTTCCATGAAAAAATATCTATTTTCATCACTTGCGTAGACAGGTATAACGATATACCGGCAATTGAATGTTCCGAGAATCTTCATAAGGCTGCTAGTCATTTTTTGCGGGACCACATGAAATCGTAAAAAGTCTACAAATGAATGAGGAAGATATTCCCACCCTCCATTTTGAAGTACAGGCTTGTCGTGAATGAATGCACTTTCATATCCTATTTCATGAGCCCAGCCCAGATCAGTGTACATAGCTCCATCAGCAAAATCAGTGGGATGTTGCCCGACCGTTACTATGCGGTAATCTCCTGTCTGCTGGGCAATCCAGAAGTAGGGACGAAGATAGTTTTTGCTCGGAGTATAAACTTGTAGGCCTTGGCTTATTAAGAAGTAACTGTATAAAAGCGGGCTCATCAAGATTAGTGCTAACATGAAAATGCTTAAGTAATAAGTTAACTTGCGTAATCTATTGTGAATTTTGTTGAATATATCAACTGAAACATAATAGATTCTAGGTTCAGCGAAGAGCCCCCTTTTTGTTTTTACTTTAAAGAAGGTTTTAGTTGTTGGCTTTTGAACATACTTCTTTAAGCTATCAATTAGAGTGGCTGCAAACAATGAAATGAAGAAGACATGAGAAAGCGCTGCCAAAACTATCCATCTGCTGATAGCCCTAAAAACTGAAAAGTGAGGAATGTTATGCCAAGCCCAGATAAATAATTCTCCAAACGAAGAGTTTGGTCCCATGGCAATAATGCTGGATGCTACTGTGGAAAAGGCGAAGAAAATCGTGTATCTGTCTCTTCGAAGGAGAAGAATGCTATATGGCAAAAGGAAGATTATAGTCATTAATGTTACGGGAAAGCCTGGAAAGGAAAGTCCGGAGGAATAATCCACGTATTTGATGTAGCCCCAAGCTTCAGTTGCTCTTAAGGTTAAAGCATCAAAGAAGTTTTTGTAACTGAAAAATACAACATCTTCTATTAGATATCGGTAGTTCGGCGAGAAATAGTAGGGACGTACATTCATTAAAAACGGGATTAACAAAAAGCTTAAAAGAAGGAAACCTGCAGGAACTGTTAAAAACAGCAATTTTGCAAGTTTTTTTGCTCTGGTTTTAAAAGAGTTTGATTTTCCAGGAAATAAGATGAAGAAAATGAGGTATGATCCGAAAAAGAATCCATATATGACAATAAATTCTGCATGAAATGATGCAAAAACCACCGAGGACAATATCCCTAGTATAAGAATGTCCTTCAATTTTGTCCTTCTTAATGCATTGTCCAGTGTAACAAAAAGTAGTGGTGCTAATGCATAATTGAAAAGTATTCCTAGATGCGCTTCAAACAATTGAGATATTACCCAGTGGTTCATGGAATAAGTAAATGATCCTGCTAGAGCTGCAATATGATTTTTGGAGTATTTATAGGCGAATAGGTAGGATGAGATGCATGCGAGAAGGAAAGAGAAAAACATGAAAGCCTTCACTGTTGTTTGTGGATTTAAGAAAGCTAGATGGAAAAGGAAGAGAAAGGAATCGAGTAGGTTAATTATCTCAACGAATCCGAAGCTAAATGGTCTCCACATATAAAGCCATCTTCCATCTTTTCCGTAAAGATAAGCTCTTGAAATCCATCCGAGAACGTCACCACCAGCAGGCCACTCGTCTGAGAAAATGAAAT
The DNA here is from genome assembly GCA_964476035.1 of uncultured archaeon. GTDB lineage: Archaea > Asgardarchaeota > Baldrarchaeia > Baldrarchaeales > DXJG01 > DXJG01. The sequence goes on along the minus strand of CAYYZD010000095.1, from coordinate 1,513 downwards.
TTCTAAAAACGATTATGGTTAAAAGGGAAAGAATCGCAAAGCTGATTAAAAATCCTATAGTTTGCTCACTAAATAATGAATCTTTAATCTTTTTAAAAAAGTTCATTACGGTACCTCCAATTTCCGTCTGTTTGATCTACGGCTTCTTTATATACATCCAAAGTTTCGCGGGCTGTTTTTTCCCATCTAAAGTTGTCTGCAACATATTTTTTGTTTATATTTCCTATTCTTTCAGCTATATCTGGATTCTCAACAAAGAACTTTAATGCTGAGGCTAGTTCTGTTGGTTTTTTGTCTACAAGTTTTCCATTTACTCCATCTTTCACTATTTCCGGAATTCCTCCAACATTTAATGCAACAATTGGTTTTCCGGCTGCCATGGCTTCTAGCAGGGTTAATCCAAAACCTTCCAGGAGAGAGGGTAAGACGAATACGTTTGATAAGCCGTAAATTTTCTTTAAGGAATCGGAGTTAACTCTATCAATTAGAGTCAGATAGTGTGCTATTCTCATTCTTTGGGCTGTTTTCCATAAAAAGGTTTGATTTCCACTTCCAACTAGAAATAATCTGCATTTTCTTTTTGTTTTTTTAATGAGAATTGAAAATGCTTCCAGCAAAAGGTTGATTCCTTTTCTAGGTTCTATTCTTCCAACATATAATATAACATTGTCTTCCTTTACGTTGTAAAGTTTCTTTACTTTCATGATTTCGTTAGGATCTATTTGAAAATCTTTCCAGTCAACTCCGTTATATATCACACTTATTTTTGACGGGGCAAGCTTGTATGAGGAGATTAAGGATTTCCTAACAAAGTTGCTTACAGCAATTATTTTTTGAGCCCTTTTAACTACTATTTTATCTAGGTCTAGAGTTTTCTTTTCTATCCATGAAAGTAGGCTTGTTTCCGTGTTAAGGTTGGTGAGCATTTGGGAAAATGGAATTTTTACTGTCTCAAAGGTTGTTTTTGCTAGATGATGAACAGTTACTATTCTTGGAATTTTAATGGAATGTCTTGTTAAACTTAGGTCGCTTGTTACATTGGAGTGTAAAACATCAAAACCTACTTTTTTCTCTATTTTTTCATAAATTTTTCTAATTTTTAACCAGAAGGAAAGGGTTTTTAAGAATGATTTGTTTGGAACTGAAACTTTGTGAATGAATACGCCGTTTTTATTTGTCGATCTAATTGTGGAATTATGTGACGGAATAATGGCGTGAACTCTATGTCCGAGCTTTGCTAGTTCTCTGCATAAGCAAGCAGCGTATGTTCCTGCCCCTCCAATAGTGTGAGGATGATACTGTGAGGAAACAAAGCATATATTTATTGAATCGGCACACATAATTTTCACTTTGCCTTTACAACTACCCATATTAGAAGTTCTTGAAGGTCTGGAGGAATAAGTTTAGAAATCAGTTTGGCTGCTTGAAAAATCATTCTATTTTTTATCATTTTGAACGGAGGAAAGGCTATGGATTTAATTTTCCGATTTATTTTAAATCCATAGTTTCCCAG
>CAYYZD010000094.1:5096-6380 GCA_964476035.1 uncultured archaeon | reverse complement strand
CGCTTCTTTTGGCTCCAATATGTGCGGCGGTTTAGAACCTATTACTCCTATTATATCTCCCCTCTTTGTTCTAATTCTAACCTTCTGGCCTAATAGAACTTGGTCAAACCATCCTCCTAGGGGAGAGAACTTTATGAACCCATTTTTATCAATTAGTTTAACCATAAAGCCCACTTCGTCCATGTGCGCTGCTAACATAACTTTAGGGCCATTGCTGCCTTTTAGTTTCGCTATTATGCTTCCAAGCCTGTCTTGTTTAATTTCTCCGTATTTTTCTAGCTCTTTCCTCATTATTTTTCTAACTTCTACTTCATATCCTGGGGGTCCGAAAGCTTCTGAAAGCTTTTTTATTAATTCAAAACTCATTTGCATCACCGTTGATACTTTTAACTTAATCTCTAAAAGAAGTTGTCGATAGGATGTCATTTTGCTAAATTGAAGAGGAAAGGTGTTGGAGGTTTTCGGCAGCTTCATAACAAAATACATATTTATCATGAGTTCGAAATAGTGTATAGAAGTTTATGGGGGATTACCATGAATCGGGGTTTAGCTTTACTTGGTGGTTGTTTGCTTGCAGCTGCGATATTTGTGCAGTATTTAGCAATTATTTGGAATGAAAACTATGTGTGGTTTGTTGCACCGTTTATAGGGTCTTTTCTAGCTGGAGTATGTATTGGAGGAGCAAAATCTGGTGATATTGAGCTTACAGCTTTTGGCGGATTTCTTGCAGCGGGTTCGGCATGTATCCTCCTCTGGTTCTACTTAACGCTACCGTATGTTGGAGGAATAAGGTTAACGCTACTAGCATGTGTTCTTGTGTTCATAGCAATGGTGATGATAGAAAAGAGTGGAAGACGTTATTAAATCCAAATTTACTTTTAAATATTTTCGACTATAAGTTTTAGGATTGTCTTAAAAGCTTTACCTACATTTTCACCTGATTTAGCTGAGGTTTCTATATATCCGAACAGATTTAGTTTCTTAGCTAGGGAAACAGCTTCACCTTCACTTACTTGTCTATTTGCGAGATCCTTTTTATTTCCAACCAATACTATAGGAATATCTCCGGATTTTTCCCTACATATTTTAATCCATTCAGGAATCTCTAAGAAACTTTTTCGATTTGTCAGGTCAAAGACAGCAAGTCCTCCGTTTGCCCCGAAGAAAAAAGTGTTAACCATTTGGAACAATTGTCTAAACCTTTCTTGGCCGCCGAGGTCCCATATTTGGAGGGAAACTGTCCCAAGTTTACCTGTTTCCTCTGTTTTTGATAGGATGTCGCAT
>CAYYZD010000094.1:2685-5086 GCA_964476035.1 uncultured archaeon | reverse complement strand
TGGTTTTATAGGATTCTTGGAAATAGCCCTCTGCGTACCGTTTACATAAACTGGTTTTGCCAACACCCCAAGGGCCCATAACAATGACTTTGAAAACGTATGTCACATTCATTATCTTACACCTCAGGACGCTGGCACAAACTTTAGAATTGGTTATGCAATGCCGCCAAGGATGTTGACCTTGTTGGTTAGTGGTACTTGAGTTTCTCATTTAAATTTTTTATTAATAGGTGAGTAAAAATCGGTTAAGTATCGGTAATACTAAAAAGTAATATAAAGTACCGTTATTGATAGTTGAATTACTCAATAAAAGATTGGAGGATTAAAATGCCAAGTAGTTTCCCTATTTTAGGTAAGGTTGGTAAGAGAGTTTTATTGATGGGGAATGAAGCTATAGCGCGAGGAGCTATTGAAGCAGGAATAAGGGTTGCAACTGCATACCCTGGTACACCTAGTACAGAGATTGTTGAAACCCTTGCTAGGGTTGCTAAAAACTTAGGCATACATGTTGAGTGGGCTGTAAATGAGAAAGTGGCATTAGAGATAGCTTTGGGTGCTGCTTTTTCCGGTGTTAGAGCACTTGTTGCAATGAAAGCCCCAGGATTAAATGTTGCAATGGATGCTTTGATGAGCGCTACCTACTCAGGTATAAATGGAGGCTTAGTAATTATTGTTGCTGATGATCCAGGTCCTCATACTACCCAAACAGAGCAGGATAATCGTTTTATGTCTAAAGTAACTCTTTTGCCGATGCTGGAACCTTCAGACCCTCAAGAAGCTAAGGATATGGTTAAGGAAGCTTTTAAAATCTCCGAAAGGCTGCATCTTCCAGTAATTGTTAGAACCACTACGAGAGTTAACCATACTTCTGCTGACGTTACATTGGGTGAAATAGAGGTTGTAAAGAGGAAACCTTGGTTTTCTAAGGAGCCTTCGAGGTATATTAGGGCTTCCATGGCTTGGAACCTTGCTAGGCATAAGTGGCTTAACCAGCAGGTGGAAAAAGCGAAAGAAATTATGGAAAATCTTCCATTTAACAAGTTGGAAACACGGGGAAATGAAAAGTTCAGTGTGATTGCGTCAGGTGTCTCTTACAATTACCTCAAAGAAATAATTAAAAAATATGGTATAGAAGATGTTGCAGTTCTGAAAATTGGTGCAATAAATCCTCTTCCGGAAAAATTAATCAAAGAACTGTTGTTAAAAGTTGATAAGGTGCTTGTTTTGGAGGAATTGGAACCGTATCTCGAATTTCATATCAGATCTTTCATAGCAGAAATTGGGAGAAATGTGGAAGTCTTAGGCAAGCTTAACGATGTTACTCCTAGAGAAGGGGAGTTTTCTCCTGAAATAGTTAAGTCAGCGTTAGAAAAACTTCTTAATAAAAAACTTGGAACTTCACTGGAAGCTTCAAGAGAAAAGGTATTAGAGGACATTAAGAGTATTTTGCCTAGGCGTGCTCCTCCTATGTGTCCTGGTTGTCCCCATAGAGCTACTTATCTTGCGTTAAAGAGGGCTATTAAACGTTTGGGTTTAAAATTGGAGGAAGCCCCTATTTTTGGTGATATTGGTTGTTATGCTCTTAGTTTGCAGCCTCCTTTGGAAGCTATTTGGACTGAGCATTGTATGGGTGCTAGTATTGGTATGGCTGCTGGACTTTACTTCTCGGGTTCACGTCAAAAGGCAATTGCAACTATAGGTGATTCAACCTTTTTCCATATGGGTATTCAACCTTTAATAGATGCTGTACAACATAATGCTAACATAACTGTAATTGTTTTAGATAATGGTACCATTGCTATGACTGGTCATCAACCTCATCCAGGAAGCGGTGAAACAGCTACAGGTGAAAAAGTAGAGCCTATACTTATTGAAAACATCGCAAAAGCTATAGGTGTAAAGTTTGTTAAAGTTGTAGACCCCTATGATCTAAAGGAAACCACAGATGTCTTAGTTGAAGCACTTAAGTTCGAGGGCGTATCGGTAGTTGTTGCTCGCCGTCTATGCGCCATATTAGCTGTGCGGAGAAAACTTACTGGTCAGCCTTGCTACGTTGATCCTGATACTTGCACTGGTTGCCGCACATGTATTTTACAGCTTGGTTGCCCTAGTTTAGTTTGGGAAGGAGAGAAAACTGTTATAGATGCCGATACATGCACTGGTTGTGGTATTTGTATTCAAGTTTGCCCTTATAACGCTATAAAGGTTGGAAAGGAGGAATAATCCATGGTTAGAGAGTTTAATTTGCTGATTTCTGCAGTTGGTGGGCAAGGAGGTTTAACGTTAAGTAGAGTTATTGCTAGTGCTGCTGTTAAAATGGGTTTGAAAGTTAGGGTTGGAGAAACCTTAGGTATGAGTCAACGTGGTGGTGCAGTTGTCAGCTTTGTTAGAATGGGTGAAG
>CAYYZD010000094.1:0-2675 GCA_964476035.1 uncultured archaeon | reverse complement strand
TGTTTATAGTCCTTTAATTCCCGTAGGAGAAGCAGATATACTTATAGGAATGGAGCCTATTGAGGCTTTAAGAGCAGCTAAATACGTTGGATCAAAAACTGTAACCATTGTAAACACTAGGCCTATAAAACCTGTACCAGTAAACTTGGGTCTTGAGGAATACCCTTCCGTAGGGAAAGTTATAGAGTTGCTAAGGGAGATTTCAGGGGTAGTTATTGATTTTGATGCTTATGAAGTTGCTAGAAATGCAGGTTCATCTCGTGTTGTTAACTCAGTTATGCTTGGAACATTAACTGCTTTAAAAATACTTCCAATTCCCCGAGAGACCGTATTAGAAACACTACTTGAAAACGTTCCAAAAGGAACAGAGGAAATAAATGAGATAGCTTTTGAATTAGGAGAAAGCAAAATAAAAGAAAAACACCGCTGAACAACATCGCTACAATTTCGCGAAAACTGAGATTATCAAGTTATGCTGAACTCCCTTCTTTCTTCATTTCTTTGTCCAGCTCCTCTAAGAATTTTGCAAGCCCTTCAACTTCTCTTTTTTCCAATATTGCTCTTATCAGATCTTCAGCCATTTCGTCTGCTTTTTCAATAACTTTTAACGCTGTATTCACATCCCTAACTACGTGCACATTACCGTGTCGATCAACTAGTTTAATTACACCTGATTTGCGAGCTTTTAGCTTAAGGTTACCGCTTGTAAGTTTTAAAACCCTATTCTTCAAAACTTTTAGCGAAAAACCGTTTCTACTAACACTTTTTTCATCTGGTTTCATTACAACTGTGATATCTCCATCAATCAACATTAGTTTCCCATCCGAGACATGTAAAGTTGTTTTCCCTACTGTATATACTGCTTTTCCTTCTTTAGCCGCTATACTTATTTCTCTACCAGTCTTATCGTATATGAAGACCAGCCATCTATCTTTCTCCGCAATAAGTTTGGAGGCTTGTTCATCAACAATTTTAAATGGACCAAAACTCACGATAGTTTTGCCGGTTCTTTCATCTCTAATAGTTAAAGGACCTATTTTTACAAAATCTCCCTCCGGCCCCTCTTCAACATGTATGAAAGGTAGCTTCACCACGGTTCTTTCCGGCGTGTCTTCAATGTATATTCCTGGTAAATCTATTCTTGTGTACTCGGCTTCCTTTTTTCTTGTCCTCATTGCTCTTGGTTTCCATAGTTTTACTTGACTAAGTCTTTTTTCAGCCAAAGAAAGTACATCGTATTTTGTTTTAAAGCCCCAAGTTTCCAGATGTTCAGATCCAGCTACCATTAAATTAGCCTTTTTTCTCGACTCTTTCCACCTTATCGAGTTTCCTATTAACACGACATCTCCTTCAAAGCTTTCCTGGTAGGTCTTTACATTTGCATCTACAACGTATCTTCCTTTTCCGAAGAAAACAGCACCTATTTCTTCAGTTCCCGTATAGATCGGAATTGCTATTGTTGCTGGTGTAAAGGCTAGTTCGACCTTTCCAAGGCTGAAAAACGGGGCACTTTTTGTTACAACACATATCTCCGACCCTACCGTAAGTCCCTTAAGTTTTTCTATAATCTCGTCGCTCGCAGATTTTAGCGATTCAAACACGTAGGTTCTGAAACTTCTTTCCTTCTCTTTAACTGAAGCAGGTTTTAAAGTAGATAGTGAAAGAGCTGCTAAAAACGATAAGATAAATACTGTTAATAACTGGCTTTTCACTTGACTCCAGAGAGAACCTCTAGCCCATCCTATAAAACCAAAAATAACAAGTAAAATTAGCATGCCAAGGGTGCTCCAAGCTAAACCGTAAGTTAGCCGCTCTATGGCAGTGTATGGTACTGGATGCCAGCCTCTTTCCAGTACACCGCCTACGATATAGAGGATTATTGCTAAGAGGAGCATTTGACCTGGTGTCATGAGCAAGGTAAATAGTGTGATCCAATGCCTTGCGTAACTGTTACGCTTTAGAAGAACTTATATGCCTATTTGGTCTGATTAAGATTTGTGGTAGATATGGAAGAAGTGGATAGAATGCTTAGGAGTGGAGAAGTGGCTAAACTCCTCGGAGTTGACAGACACACCGTCGTTGAGTGGATCAAGAAAGGGAAGATTAGGGCGATAAAGCTTCCGAGCGGAAGATACAGAATCCCGGAAAGCGAGGTGAGGAAAATACTTGAAGGAAGTGGCGATTAAGTCATACAAAATCCCAATAGAATCGCCGAAAGACTTGATAGAAGCATATTTTGAGGCAAAGAAGAAAGCACTAGAGGAGATTATGAACCACGTTCCCTACTCCCGAAGTGGCAAGGTTCACTTAAGCTTAAAGGCTGAAGACAGGAAAAAGCTGAGAAACAACCTCCTGAAGGATTGGAAGTATTCTAAGCACTACATTGATTCAGCCATAAACTCAGTCATAGGGTTGGTTAAGGGATGGATTAAGCTCCACAATAGGAGGAAAGCAAAATCTAAGCCTGAAATAACGAGAAAAACGGTATACATAAAGTCAACACTGTTCACGTATAAGAACGGCAAGCTCAAAATTAGCATTGAACCGAACAAACGATATTTGGAGGTTGACCTAACAAGGTATGACTATCTGCCAAAGGATTTCGATGTCATCGGCGGACTATTGCTGACGGAAAGCGAACTCATAATCAACTTCAAGAAAAGCGTGAAGATTCT
>CAYYZD010000093.1:0-6399 GCA_964476035.1 uncultured archaeon | reverse complement strand
TTTCACAAGATCATGAACGTGGAACCTATTTTGCAACCTATAATACGTTGTTTGGCTTAGCTACCTTCGCAGGCTCGATATTCAGCGGATATCTCGGTATGTTTTTCCAAATGTTTCAAAGCGAGATACAGGCTTTAAACACGGTGCTATCAATAAGTGTAATTTTAAGAACAATAACAGCATTATTGTTTCTAACGTTAAGGGAAACGATGAAAGTAATGCCTGCAAAAGTGCCTTTAATGCCACCAGTCCCTAAAACAGAAAAATAATGGTTATGAAAGAGTTGATTCAGTGCCTTCTCCTTTAACGATCTTGTCTATGAAAACGTCTCTAACTTTCTTGTATGCTTCGTAAAATTTTCGCTGACTTAGTAGCACATTTTTAGGGAATCTTTTCAAATATTCAACTGCTTTTTCCCAAGCTAAATTATACGGGACAACTGAGTCTATTTTTCTAGCAATTTCCTTATCGTAGTCACTGGGCAGCTGCTCTTTGTCACCGATTATAAACCATCCGCGCTCAGAAATGAAAGATCCTTCATCGCCAACATAAATAAGTTTTCTACCCTTTTCAACAACATGTTCAACCGGTTTCTCTACGTCAGTTATTTTCCTTCTAAATACTCTGTCCCTACCGTGATATTTAGCCCAAGCGTAAAATATAGCTCTATTAAGACCGAAAGACTTCGCCTTTTCAAGATCCCCTGTCAGAAGATAGTACCTTGCAGCTTGAAGAAGAGCCATAACTTGAAACCTACCCACCTTCATAACAGGTTTTCTGCCAACTTTCCTGGTGATCGTAGGTTTTACAGTTTGAACAACTGTTCTAATTTCACCAACTCTTTTGAAGTAGCCGCCAATCTCCTTCATAGCTTTTAAAGCTAGTTGGTCAGCTTCTCCCTCGCTGTAATTTCTCCAATCGGAATTATGTTTCAATATGTTTGGTTTAGCCCATTCAGGGTTAAAATCATCTATCTCGTCGGGTTTAAAGCATATGACAGCGTAATCTAGGGATTTGTGAAGTGAAAGTGGAACAGTAAAGACTCTTTTGAGATCTATTTCATTTTCAACTTTCAGAGGTCTTTCTCCACCTGTTACATCCTTTATGATCTCAACAATTTTGTTTGTGCATTTTTTAAGAATATAGTCGACAATTGAGTAAGCAATGTCGAGAGGGTGATGTTTAGATAGAACATCGCTTGAGAAGGCTTTTTCATGTAGATGAATATGTATTCCCCTTCCAGACCATTTAAGATACACAGATTTTGATACACCTTCTTTTTCAAGTCCTTCAACTATTACTCTTGCCACGTCGACAACTTTGGGCCAATATTCCAATGATCCATCAACATCCCATACGGGTGTAGTGTATAGAATATTTTCGGGGTTTTCCACGTCCTCTCTCCTTAAAACCCTAGAATAAACGTTTATAGATGCGTAGAATGTTCTAGGCCATAAGCCTCGAAACCTTCGCATCAGCTCATCAAGATCTTCTTCCTTAGAGATATGTAGCGGTGGCCCGGTTTTACTCCAATATCGGACAAACAGCCCGGTTAATCCTCCTCTCAACGTATGTATAGCTATCCATCTACCTCTTGAATACTCAACCATCTCTTTCCTAACAAGAGGCTTAGAATAATACTCTACTATCTCTTGAAACTCCATGAATATCCCTTCAACAAGAAATTTTCAAATATTAATTTTATTACCTTTAACCTATATGAAGATATATAACATAACTTAAACCTAAAGTAGATTAGTAGTCAACGTTGTTGCCATCGCTATTACCTATGATATGAATTTCGCCGAAGAAGTTCTAAAGAACTGTTTAATGTTTGTGGAAAATACTTACTGATAATCTTATTCGAGAAGTTTTCTAACGGATAAAGACCTTAAGAAAAGCGCGAGGAATCCTTTCAAACAGGTTTGTTTTTATGTATCGTTTTCTGAGTTAGACTGTAAAAGAGATGATAAGACTTAAAGAAGCTAAAGAGATACTTGAAAAACATTATAAAAACTGAGAAAAATAAAACCCTTTTAACATAGCATGTGAAAACACATTTGAAATGAAGATTTATGCTTAAATAAAAAATTATGGTGTGTTAGTGTTTTAGGTTGAGGGAGCTCCTGGAAGCGGCTTAGGTGATGCAACCTCTTCTGAAAATGTCTCAACGTTCTCTGAAGTAACTACAACCAGAGGTGTTGGAATGAAATCTTCTGTTGGCTGCCAGTCCTTAAACACATGATAGTATGCTATTAGAACTCCCCAATAACCTTGTAAGAATGGGCTTTGAGCTATCGTTGCATACATTTCACCGTCCTTAATAGCTTGGACTGCATCTGGAATGGCATCGTAGCCAACTACTATAATATCCTCACCCGGTGTTTTATCAGCTCCTTCGATGGCAAGTATAGCTCCTAGAGCCATTTCATCGTTTGCGCATATTACAGCATCCACATCGGGATGTGCTGACAAAATGGTCTCCATGTCTGTTTGTCCTTCATCTCTTCTGAAGTTTGACACTTCCTCGGCTACTATTTCTATTGTATTATTGTCTACAAAGTCGTCTAGTATGTTGTGGAAACCGGTTTTTCTTTCCTCAGCTGCAGTTGTTCCAGGTATCCCGTTGAGAATTACAACTTTCCATGGAGTTGCCTTATCAGATTCTCTTAATGCTTTTATTAATGCTTTTGCAGCTAGTTCTCCGCCTTCAACATTATCTGTTCCGGTGAAACATATTCTTAGCGATTTGTTGGCGACATCTCTATCCGTGGTGACTACAGGTATGCCTGCTTTAAGAGCTTTTTCAAGTGCAGGTTGAATTGCCTCTTTATGAACTGGATTTACGACTATGGCATCGACCTTTTGTCCTACCGCCGTTTCTATCTGACTTGTTTGTAAGGATGCGTCGTCCTTTGCATCGTAAACCGTGAGCTTAACGGTGATTCCTTTTTGTTCAAGTTCGGTTACAGCTGCTTCTGATCCGTTTTTCAGCGCCACGAAATAGGGGTTACCAAGATTACTAATAAATAACGCTACGTCAAATTCTGGAGCCTTTGGAGGCACTAAAAGAAAGTACGCTGCGACACCTATTGCTGCTACAATAACAATAATGATGATTCCAATAGCAACAGTTTTTGTTACAGCCTTTCGATACTTCATTTCTCACCACTCTCCACACTTAACTTAAAAGCTGGTTAATAATTGTTATCACTTAGAATTTAAAGTTTATCTAAATAAATTCCATATTTCAAATAGACATTGTCTATCCTTCTGGTTGTACTTTCTAATAACTCGCTTATTTAACATATCTTAAACCCCTTGTAAGGACTGTAGCTGCGATGGCAAGTATAGCTCCTTTCACTACCCATTGATAATATGGATTTACTCCTAGGAGAATGAGAATGTTTGTAATCAGAGTCAGTATATATGCCCCCATTACCGAGCCGAGGGTTGAACCAACACCTCCCGTTAATTGCACCCCACCCAGAACCGCTGCAGCAATCGCATCAAGTTCATAGCCCCAACCAGTCCAAGGATATGCAACTTCCAATCTCGCATTCATCATCAACCCTGAAATGGCATATAAGATTCCTGCCATAGTAAAGATAATTATCTTTGTTAGATCAGCGTTTACTCCTGAATATCTTGCAGCATCCTCATTTCCGCCTATAGCATAGACTTCTCTTCCGATTTTTGTCATCTTCATGAGAAAGTAAAGTAGTATTGTAGCTAAAACAGCGATCCATACCATTGATGGCAAAAACGCTATATCTGATGTCAGGAAAGTAAACGGTTTTAAACCTACTACTGGCATTCCTCCCGTTATTATTAAGACCATTCCTCTTCCTGCGACGAGTATAGCTAAAGTTGCTACGAAGCTTGGGATCTTAGCTTTAGTGATTAACAAGCCATTGATTAATCCGCATATGGCGCCCGTCAACATTCCTATTATCGCGGCCACACCAACTGGCATATGCCAATAGATTAAGGCTATTGCTGCTACTGTCCCGGAGAGAGCCATTACAGACCCGGGAGATAAGTCTATGCTTCCCATCAAAATAATAGCAGTCTCGCCTAGGGCTAACATGGCAAGAGGAGCCATTTGCAAAAGTAATATCCGTTGGTTATACCATGTTAAAAAGTGAGGCGAAATTATAGAAGATCCTGCAAAAAGGGTTATTAGAGCGATCAGAGGCTTAGACTCTTCGAACTCCAAGAAGCTTTTAAAAAAGCCTGTAATTGACTGGGATGTACTTTTCTTTTCTAGATTTCTGTTTTTATCAGGCAACGTTTCTACCTCCTGCTTTACATATTAAAGATATGACTTCATCTTTAGATACATCTTTATTGGCCATTTCACATGTTAATTCTCCTTTTACCAAGGTAATAATCCTATCTGCAAGAGATAGGACTTCGTCAACATCAGAGGAGAGCAATATAACCGATATGCCTTGTTTTGAAAGATTTGCAATAATTTTTCTAATCTCAACCTTAGTTCCGACATCGATACCAACAGTTGGTTCATCAAAAATAATAATCCTTGGCTTAGTTTGAAGAATTTTAGCAATAACAACCTTTTGCTGATTCCCTCCAGATAGATTAGAAACCTTTACATTTAGGCTTGGAGCTACTATCCCTAGCTTTTTAACCCATTCTGACGCTATTTCTCTTTCCTTTTTAACATTTATAACTCCCAAGAACCTACTTATTTCATCGAGTGTAGTTATTGTTATGTTTTCTTTCAAACTCATCTCTGGAATTAAACCTTCAAGCTGTCTATTTTCAGGTGCGTAGAGTATTCCATGCTTAAGAGCATCATATGGGCTTTTAATCGTGATTTCTTTTCCATCCATGATTATTTTTCCATTTATTATTTTTTCCATTCCGAAAAGAGCTTTTCCAAGTTCACTTTTCCCTGCTCCCAAAAGACCGACAACACCTAAAATTTCTCCTTCATAAAGTTTGAAGCTTATGTTTTTTAAAGCGACCCCGTGAGCTTTTTCGGGAATTGTAGAAAGATCTTTAACTTCCAAGATTGGTTTACGACTCGCTTCAACTGCTTCTCCTTTTCTAACAACATAGAAACTTGAAACTTCTCTACCTAACATCATCTTTACTACTTCTTCTGGTTTAACTTCTGAAACATTTTCAGTTGCAATTTTCTTTCCGTCTCTTAAAATAGTAACTCTGTCGCATATTTCAAATATTTCATCTATGTAGTGCGTAATGTAAATTACAGATTTTCCAGAGTTTTTCAAGTTTTTAATTATTTGAAACAAAGACTCCTTTTCCATTGGCGTTAGAGCAGTGGTTGGTTCGTCGAAACATAATATTTGGGCCCTTTCGGCAAGGGCCCTTGCTACTTGAACCAATTTTTGCTCTCCAACACTTAGCTCCTTAACTTTGGTTTTAGGATCAATATCTGTCCCCAGCTCCTCTAATGTTTTTTCTGCATATTCAAATAATGCGTCCCAATCCACCAAAATTTTGTTTTTTAATGGCATTTTACCAAGAAGAATATTCTCTGCAACAGTTAAATAGGGTACGAGTGTTACTTCCTGATGAACTAATGTTATTCCAAATTTTCTTGCCTCTATGGGGTTTTTAATCATGACTTCTTTTCCGTTTAGAAAAATTCTTCCTCCATCAGGATGATATATACCATTTAGTATTTTAACAAATGTTGATTTCCCGGCTCCGTTCTGCCCTACTAATCCATGAATTTCGCTTTCTTTAAGATCAAAAGTTACATGATCTAATGCTACTACTCCTGGGAACTTCTTCACAATTTTTTCCGCTTTTAGGGCTATTTTGACCATATTTTACACCCTTAGAATTTTATTCTAAAGTTGTCACTTAAAGTTTGATGTTTTCCAAGAAATTTTCAAGTTCTTCTCTATAAGGCAAGCCTTTCTGAGCACCTGGTTTAGTTACTTTTAAGGCGGCTGCCGCAGAAGCAAATTTTACTGCTTCTTCTATATCCTTTTCTTCTAGTATTGCAACTGCTAAAGCTCCATTAAACGCGTCACCAGCACCAGTAGTATCTACGGGTTTTACTTTTATAGCCGGAATTTTAAGGTGTCCTTTTTCATGAAGTACTAACGCACCTTCTGCACCTAAGGTTATAACAACCGTTTTAACCCCCATCTTTAGAAGCTTCCTTCCCGCATCTATGATATTTTTTTCTCCTGTAATTTCGAATGCTTCTATTCTATTCGGAGTTAGAATGTCAACGTACTTATAAAATCCCTCCGGAAGCTTTCTAACAAAAGCTGGATTAACAATCACCTTAAGACTGTATTCTTTCGCTTTTTTAACAGCATATTGTATCGTTTCTATTGGAATTTCATATTGTATTAGAAGGATTTCGGATTTTTTAAAGGATTTTTCGGCTCT
>CAYYZD010000092.1:0-6675 GCA_964476035.1 uncultured archaeon | reverse complement strand
GATAGCCCGTGGCCCTCGCGGGCCGCGTGGGTTCGAATCCCACCCCCGGCGCCATATTTGCTTAAAAATTTGTTGTCCTTTATTTTGAGAACTAATAAGATTCCCTTCATTTTAATACTTTAAGATAAATGTTGCTACAAATGTTCCGATAAATTTAAAATTTGGTAAAATAGATAGCGAATGTTTTTGACTAGTTTGCAACAAAGCAAGATATTTGATGGTTTTTGGTAAAAAGGATACTTTAACTACACCTTTACTATCATAGATCAACGGGAATTCCGCGGTTACACTATCATATATGCAACAGAGGAAGAGCTCTGGCAAGGAAGTTTCAGCGGAACTGCGCAAGCCGTTTTCATAGTAATAATATTTTCTCCAGAGTTTTGGTGGGTAGGACTTCGAACCACTTTCGATGGTGAAGTGAATGGCAAATCTGGTACTATGGTTATCCAGTTAGTTGGTAAAAGAACATATTGGGACGGAGAACGGTTCCGGTGGTATAGTTACTGGATGATCATAAGCGGTACGGGTGAGTTAAAGAGTATTCGCGGACAAGGAACTTGGCGGGGACCAGGATTTGAAGGACCAGATGTACCAGGCTCAAGACCTGATATATACTATGAGGGAGAAATCCACTTCCATTAGTGGGGCAGAAACATATAGTGTTGTATTCGTAACATACGATAATTTTGTAGCTTTAAAACCTTTATAAAGGAAGGTTTTGCTACGTTAAATGAACTCGCTCGGGATGTGGGAGTTGTAATGACAAGCCCGAAAGAGCGAGGTTGAGCCAAGATAGATGTGTGGAGCCCCGTTTCCCGCGAAAGCCTCCCAATGAACCCAGAGGGAGGAAGGTTTGCTGACACAAAGTTATTAAATGTTCCGAAAGTAGCAGCAAACCAGAACGGGAACAATCTTAGCTGGCTATGCTAAAATATAGGTCTGGTTTCTTGATAACCAGCCTAAACCTTTTTATTTGTGCAAGTCTGTTATAATTGGATTATAAGAGTAATGATGCAAATAAGGAGGTATCTCTTAGACAAAGATTAAAGAACCAGCTAAAGTTAGCTGCAATCCAACCTGACGCTTGTTTCTATACGTAACTAGAGATTTAAACATTATTCATAGCGTCGAAAACTTGGAACATAAACATATGTATTACCTAGCTTCTGTTTTGTCCTTGTTGTCAGATTTCTTTTTATTTGTTGGGAATTATAGGAAAACGGAAAGTATCTTGATATGAGAACCATTAAAATCGACTTAAAATTTGAAGTTTTGCTTTTGCTTCTTTATTTTCACTATGAAATAGATTGATTATGACATGTAGACGTAGAATTTTAGATTTATGTTTGGTTATATCATTTGCAAAAAGCGAAACTTTAAACTGGAATTTTTAATATCTTTTAACATTGCATATTAACATTGGAAGGATGCTCTCTAAGCTGTAAGTTAAGGGGAAAATTTAAATAGTACTGAACTTTTCAAAATGGTTAGCCTTTTGGAGGTGTAATTAGTGGCTTCGAAGGAATATCGTCACGCAGTGAGAGTCGCCGGTGTAGACTTGAAAGGTACTATGAGTTTACTATATGGACTTACAGGAATTAAGGGTATTGGATTTAGGTTAGCTAAAGCTATAATTCAAATTACTGGTTTAGACCCTAATATGAAAGTTGGTTTCCTTACTGATAAAGATGTTAAGAAAATTGAAGAAGTACTTTCCAATCCAACTGAATATGGCATCCCTTCGTGGATGTTAAATCGCCGTAAAGATTATGCAACTGGTCAAGATATTCATTTAACTGGCTCGGATTTAGTACTAACAATTAAAAGCGATATTGATCGTATGAAGAAAATTAAAAGCTGGAAAGGCATTAGGCATGCGCTCGGACTTAAGGTTCGTGGGCAACGCACTAGAACCACCGGTAGAGGCGGAAGAACAATCGGTGTAACCAAGAAGAAAAAGAAATAAAATAGGGGGTAAAAATGGGGGACCCAAAGAAACAAAGAAAGAAGTATATTCCTCCAAGACATCCATGGCAAAAGGAACGCTTGGAGAGAGAAATAGTAGTTGTAGGTAAATATGGTTTAAGAAACAAAAGGGAACTATGGATGCATCAAACGCAATTAAGAAAATTTAGACATAGGGCACGTGAAATACTTGCACTACCTCCAGATATTAGAGAAAAACATGAAAAAGAACTTGTTAATAAACTCTATAGAATGGGTATTCTTCATGAAGATGCAACCCTTGACGATGTTTTAAGCTTAACCGTTGAAGACATATTAGAAAGAAGACTACAAACAATTGTTTATAAAAAGGGATTAGCAAAAAGCGTTTACCATGCTCGACAACTTATTACTCATGGCCATATAGCTCTAAATGGTCGAAGAGTAACCGTTCCATCCTATCTAGTCAGTAGAGAGGAAGAAGACTCCATTACATACTTCCCCACATCACCTTACAATGATCCTAAACACCCAGAGAGACCCCAAGCTACACCAGAAACAGCATCCGTAGAGGAGGGTGCATAAAATGAGTAAAGAAAAAAAGAAAATTAAATGGGGAGTAGCTCACATATACAGCAGCTACAACAATACAATTGTACACATCACTGATCTAACTGGTGCAGAAACAATCGCCATAGCTAGTGGCGGAATGATAGTTAAGGCAGACAGAGAAGAATCTTCACCATACGCAGCTATGCAAGCCGCTTTCAGAGTGGCTGAAGCAGCAAAAGAAAAAGGAATAACAGCAATACATATTAAAGTAAGAGCACCCGGAGGACATGGGCCGAGAAACCCTGGGCCAGGAGCACAAGCAGCCATAAGAGCTCTAGCAAGATCAGGATTAAGAATCGGCCGGATAGAGGACGTAACACCAATACCGCACGATGGAACTCGCCGCCCTGGTGGAAGAAGAGGCAGAAGAGTATAAGGGTATATTTTCATTCTCTTGGAGGAAATAGTATGAATATTAGAATTTTGGAAAAGAGCGAAGACCTGATAAAATTTATTCTTGAAGATGCAGATGTAGCATTTGCAAACAGCCTAAGACGTATAATAATAGCCGAAGTACCAACTATGGCTATAGATGATGTCATAATAATAGAAAATAGCTCGCCCTTATTTGATGAAATAATTGCTCACAGACTTGGCTTAATTCCACTCAAAACAGACTTAGACACCTACGTCCTCCCTGAAAAATGCGAATGTAAAGGCGAAGGTTGCGCAAATTGTCAAGTGGCCCTAACCTTAGAAGTTGAAGCAACCGATGGCCCAATGACTGTTTATTCTGGGCATCTAAAATCTCAAGACCCTAAAATTGTCCCAGTGAGCGAAAAAATCCCCATAGTTAAGTTAGCTAAAGGACAAAAACTTATATTGGAAGCATATGCTAGATTAGGACAAGGTAAAGAACATGCAAAATGGCAACCCGTCTCCGTGGCGGCATACAAATACTTACCCATTATAAATCTTGATTATGAAAAATGCGATCAATGTGGAGCTTGTGTTGAAGCTTGTCCAAGAGAAATCCTTGAATTAAAAAACGGAGAACTCGTAATAGGAGACGTATTCAATTGTAACCTATGTAAATCATGCGAAGAAGCATGTGATCTGGAAGCTATCAAAATTTCATATGATGATAAAATTTTCATATTTACCGTCGAAGGTACAGGTGCATTGCCACCAGAAAGAATTTTAGAAGAAGCAGCAAAAATACTTGCCGAAAAAGCCGAACAATTAATTAAAGAAATGGAAAAAAGCAGAGAGATACGGAGGGCTTTCTAATGGTTCATCGTACTGGCCCCACCGATATAAATGTGAGAAAACTAATAAGAAAATTAAAAAAACAATCTAGAATAGAACAAGTTAACATATGGCGTGATATTTCTGAACGCATCTTAGGCCCCAGGAGACAAAGA
The DNA here is from genome assembly GCA_964476035.1 of uncultured archaeon. GTDB lineage: Archaea > Asgardarchaeota > Baldrarchaeia > Baldrarchaeales > DXJG01 > DXJG01. Next base: position 2,752 of record CAYYZD010000092.1, on the reverse strand, counting down.
GCAGAAGTTAACGTTTCCAAAATAAATCGCTATACAAAGGACGGGGACACAGTACTAGTTCCTGGAAAAGTTTTAGGAGCTGGAAGCATAAACCATAAAGTTTATGTTGCTGCTTTATCATTTTCAGAAAACGCCAAAAGGAAAATAGAAGCAGCTGGAGGAAAATGCTTAACTATAGAGGAACTCATGCAAACAAACCCTAAAGGCTCAAACATAATAATCATGGAATGAGGTATGAAAATGACAACTGAGGAAGAAATCACCGTAATCGATGCAAGCAACACAATTCTTGGAAGACTTGCAAGTGTAGTAGCCAAAAAGCTACTTAACGGTGAGAAAATAGCTATTGTAAATGCAGAAAAGGCAATTATCTCAGGTAAATTTGATAGCATAATTGAAAAATACAAAGAATGGTTAAAAATTAGAACCCATACAAACCCAAGAAGAGGGCCTTTCCACTATAGAAGACCTGATAAACTTGTAAAAAGAATAATACGAGGCATGTTACCCTGGAAAAAGCCCCGTGGAAAACAGGCTTACAAAAGGCTTAGAGTTTACATAGGGGTTCCAGATGAACTTAAAGATAGAAAACCAATAAAGATCCCCGAGGCCGATGGTAACAGACTTAGAGGAAAGTATATTACAATCCTTGAATTATCTCAACAAATAGGTTGGAACCCGCCTAAAAATTTAATTGTGGAGGAGCAGTGAAATGGCTAAAATTCTCCTTACAAGCGGGAAAAGAAAAACAGCAATAGCTAGAGCTGTCATAAGAGAAGGAAAAGGAAGAATAAGGATTAACAAAATTCCCATCGAAATCTACCAACCCGAATTAGCAAGATGGAAAATTATGGAACCAATACTTTTAGCGGGTAATGGTATAGCGAGTAAAATCGACATCAATGTAAAGGTTGAAGGTGGGGGATACATGGGGCAAGCTGAAGCAGCACGAATAGCAATAGCTAGAGCACTAGTAGAATGGACAAGAGACCCAGCCCTAAAAAAGAAATTCATAGAATATGATAGGTCAATGCTTGTAGGAGATCCCAGAAGAACAGAACCTAAAAAATTCGGAGGTAGAAGCGCCAGAGCCAGAAGACAAAAATCATACAGGTAATTTAATTATTCATCTCAATCTACCTAATTCATTGTCTTAATCTTAACTTCTAAAAAACTAACATTACAAAACTACCATATTAATTAGGTTCCTCATTTCATAAATTTCATACAAATGTGGAGGTGTTAAACAAGCTTAATTAATAGCTAAACAATATTTGAGAGGTGTATTTATGTGATAATCCCTGTCCGATACTGATGTTGCGCCCAAATTTGGGTGTAACATCGGCGGAAAGCTTTACCTGCGGGAAATTAATTGGCGACAAATGGGAAGAGTTTGCGAGACGTGTAAGGCAAGGTGAAGATCCAAAACAAGTACTGGATGATTTGGGTGTTAAACGATATTGTTGTAGGAGAATGTTTCTCAGCCATGTGGACTTAATAGACGAGGTTTTAGATTTTAGCCTCCCAACCTAAAATACGAAAACTTTTTATTACAAAAAAGCGTTCCTTTTCGCACCCTACTACATAATTATCTAAATGGAGGGTTCAAATGAGCGAGGAAGTCATTGAAGGCTTACTAATTCCACTGGAACAATATTTAGCAGCAGGCGTTCACATTGGAACCAGAATTAAAACAAAATCAATGGCCGAATTCGTGTATCGAGTAAGACCTGACGGCCTCTACGTATTAGATGTCAGAAAAACAGATGAAAGAATCAGAATTGCAGCAAAAATGTTAGCCAGATACGAACCTCATAAAATACTTGTTACATCAGCTAGACAATATGGACAAAAGCCTGCTAAAAAATTCGCCGAACTCACAGGAACTCATGTTATAGTGGGTAGATTTGTACCTGGAACGTTAACAAACCCCGCTTATCCGGGATATATAGAACCAGATATATTAATGGTCACTGATCCTAGAGCAGATAGACAAGCAGTTAGCGAAGCTATGGAAGCTAGAATACCAGTAATAGCTCTCTGCGACACAGATAACATCACAGCAAATGTAGACTTCGTTATACCAACAAATAACAAAGGGCGTAAAGCGCTAGCTCTCATATACTGGCTACTGGCACGGCAAGTTCTGAGGGAAAGAGGAGAACTACCACCAGAAGGAGAACTACCTATACCTGTTGAAGAATTTGAAACAAAAATAATTCTCAAAGCTTAGCTAAGACCTCGATATAGATCTTTCAATTAGGTTCGCTAAACTTCGAAGAAATCACCATCAGGTAGAATTCTTCCAGAACAAATAATACGTTTAGACATCCGTTTTTAATCTTCATAATTCGACTCTAAGTGCAAATCACTTTAATTATACTCTATTAATTTAAGTAGCCTAACAACTTACTAATTTATTTAATTACTTCACTTTTACTTAAAAATCGAGGATGTATGAATATGTTGCGCAAAGTTATAGCTTCCGCTCCCGGTAAGGTTATTCTCTACGGTGAACACAGCGTTGTTTACGGCGAGCCAGCCATAGCAATAGCTCTTTCAAAAAGGGCTTATACAACAGTATATTCTTTGCCCACGTCAACAATAGAGATTAATGCAGTAAACTACGGAGTGAAAGCAGAATTTCCTCAAAAAAGAGGAGAAGTAAGTTTGGCACATGAAAAATTCAGAATGCTGCAACCAATTTGGGAAGCATGCCTTCAAGTACTAGAATACACAAATACTAGAAAAG
>CAYYZD010000091.1:0-6700 GCA_964476035.1 uncultured archaeon | reverse complement strand
AAATTGCTGATAGAGAAGGGGCACCTTTAAATGTGGTTAAGTATGTTTTTGGTAGAGCTTTGCGCTTAGGTTATGTTCAACTGCTAAAGGGTGATTAGGGGGAAAGATGTTGAGTGAAAAGGTTAGGAGAGCAATAGAGGAAGAATTTGAAAGAAACATAGCTATGTACATACCCTCCATCCGCAGGAGAATATTAGATGTTTTTACCGACGAGTTTAAGTCGTTCTTCGATGTTCTTAAGAACGCTGTACTTAAGGCTGCAATGGAAGCTGTAAGCGGGAAACCTGTGGAAGGTGCATCTCCGCCTTCGGAAGGTTCAGAGGAAGAGTTAAGGGAAAGAGTTACAATTCTTTCTAATCAGGTCAAAAGTTTGCAAACGGAGGTTTCTAGGCTTCAGGAAGAAATAAATAGGCTTTATAATTTGACTGAGGAAGATCCGAAGTATCAGGTGTATTGGCTTCTTAGGGATTTTCAGCCTGCTTGGGTTCGTATCGAATATATTTCTCAGACATTGAATATACCAGTGGATAAGGTGAGGGAGTTTTTGGATAAGTTTGTTAGGAGAGGTTTAGTTGAAGTTCGAGGAAACGAAGCAAAGCTACTTGGGTCCCAAAGAAAAATATAGTATAAATAAAGTTTAACATGGGCACTATGCAATAAATGCGGACTTGGAATATGTATTTATCCGCATTAACAATATTTTTTGTAATATTTTATTACAAATAACAAATTTAACTTAGCACTTAAGTTTAAATAGGGACTTATTGTTATGATATGATGTGTATGTTGTAAGGGTGTGAACAACAATGAGTATACTTGACAAGATTAAAAATTTCTTTGGTAAACTGTTCGGGATGAAACCATTGAAAGGTAACGTGGTTTTAGAAGAGAAAAAGGAGGCTCATCCATTAGAGGTTAGGATTAAAGAACTGCTTAAGGAAAAAGAAATAATACGTTCTGAGATAGAGAATCTTGAAAAACTTTATGATAGCGGAAGCATTACAGCTATGGAACATGATAAACTTATGAGAGAGAAAATCAATAAGATCTTGGAAATTAATAGAGAAATTGCGAAACTAAAAAGACAACTTGCAACTGAGGGAATTTTGATTTGAGATAGAAAGGTGTTTTATTGGTTTTCCTTCAGTTTTTCTCCCAGTTCCTTCATCACTTCGGTCGGCAGTTTATGTTTTTTAAATATTCGTCTTCTTCGCCTAAATTTTGAACTCGGCAGCTCGGTAGGTGCTCTTGTCTTCTTTTTATCTTTTTCTGTTAGAAGTGCTGCATCGGATTTTCCTTCTAATATTTGTAGGCTCATTACTATTGCTGTTTTAAGTTCTTCTAGTTTTTCTTTCTCTAGCATGTTTAGAAAGATTGAGTATGGTTCTTTATTCCATTTTAATTTGTTCCATAGCCATAACTTAGCTTGCTTGTGTCCTTCATCTATCTTTGTTTTGAATTCGACCAATTCCTCCTTTGGAAGGTTGCATAGAAGGTCTGTTAGATGTGAAAATTTTGATGTTTTTGTTAGTAGTCTTAGTTTTGCCGATTCTTTGATTTCTAGGTTTAAATGTTCCCTAAAGACTCTATCTAATATTTCCTTAAATTTTTCTATTCCGAATCTATTTATGAATCCTAAGATAAGCTTGCTATCGTTTTTGTTGAAACTTGTTGATATTCCTTCTTTTAGGTCTTCTTCACTTATTTTTGTTCTCATTTTGAGTGCGTGAAGTTGACGGGCGGATAATGTGCGGAGAATTTGTTCTACATTTTGCGAAATATCTTCCACGCATAGGCCTCCGTTTTGCGAAACAGTTAAAGTTTGCGGTAGGTACTTTAGGAATAGGAGAAACATATACTTAAGAGTTTTTAATTTATCTATGATTAAGGTTTAATTGTTGACAAAATTTAGGTTGAAAAAATAATGGTAATTGAGAGAGATCTTTGCGCTAAATGCAAGGGTTCTCGTAGGCTCTGTGGCAGGCCTAAGTGCCCAATTTTAGTTAGAATAACTGCTCTTAAGTCTGTCAGCTCAAAGTTGAAGGATAGTGATAGTTTATTTGGTTCCTCTCCTCCAGGTGTTCTTGTTGGGGAATGGGGATATCCTAGGATAAGGCTCGGAGGGCTTGTACCTCCTGAAGTCGGAGTTAAGGCTGCGTTTTTTGACAATCCTGTGAAATGGATCGAGCAGAAAGTAAGTTTGGATGAAATTATTAAGCTTAGATCCTCTCTCGTTTATTCGAGGTTTTCTGCACACATCAAAACACCTAGGAAAACTGAATTAAAATTTTTAGAGAGTACGCAGGAACTTGCAATGGCTGCTAAGCCCACTGATGTTGAAGTTGATTTCCTTAAGCCTCCACGTTTTAAATTAAATTTTGACGGTATTATAACTCCTGTTGGCATTACGGCGCCAATTAAAAATATGAAACTTGCAGAAAATCCTTTAGTCCCGCATAAGGTTGAATATTTGGTTAGCGATACTGATGTTAAAGCTTCAACTGCTATGTGGGAACTTTATAACGCTGGGACACCAGTCTACCATATTTTTAGGATTTTGAGTGTTGGTTTGCTTGGTGTTAGGAAGCAAAGGAAGCTTGTTCCTACTAGGTGGGCTATTACTGCTGTCGATAAAATTATCGGAGATAAACTTTTGAAAAGTGTTAAGACTTTTCCTGAAATCAATTGGTATCTTGTTTTTCATCACGAGTATCTTGGGAATCATTTTGAGCTTATTTTTATTCCTCGAAGCTATAGTTTTGAGGTAATTGAAATGTGGATGCCACATAGCGTATGGGTTATGGGCAATAAGCCTAGTATATTTGTTAATTGGGAGTTTTGGGATGGTAAAGCTAGGTATATGGATGGTGGGTACTATGCGATAAGGCTGCCAGTTTTGGAGTATCTTTTTAGAGTTAAGCGGCAGGCGACCGTGGTTGCGATAAGGGAAATAAGACCGGAATATTATGCTCCGGTTGGTAATTGGCAGATTCGTGAAAATGTTAGAAAGGCTTTGTCAAGTAGTCCGGAGAAGTTTAATACTTTGCGAGAAGCTTTGAATTCTGTTTCTAAACGCTTGAAAACTAGCGCGGATATTTGGATGCCTAAATCTTATTTATTAAGGTTTATTGAGCAGCAGAAAACCTTAGATATGTACTTGGAGTTCTTAAAACCTTAACTATATTGAGCTGGAGAAGTGTTAAGTGAAGTGTTAAGGACGTTTATTAATGCGATTATTTGAATGCCTTTACGTTCAACAAAAATAAATTTTATATGCGTTTAGGTAGTAATTCAATTGATAGTTATACGTAATATGACAACAATATTATTTGGAAAATACTAGGGATGAAAATTATGATAAATGAAGTTTATATTTTGTTTGATGGCAAAAATCCTTTAGTCCATGCAGTTTTAAGGAAAGATAATGTCTTAGATAGCGATGTGGTAATGGATCTTCTTGAAGTGACTCGTAAGAATAATTTTAAGATACAGGCTGTAACTGTTCATGATAAACAAGTGTTTTTTAAAAAAATGGGCAATTTAGTGGCAATTATTGTCGCCGATGAAATGGATGATAAAAAAATTTTAGAGCATTATGCAGAAAGAATTTTAAGGCTTTTCACAACAAAATACGGTCTTAACCTTGAAAACTGGGATGGAGATGTTAACTCTTTTGCTGAGTTCATAAAATTTGTTGAGAAAATGGTTCTCTCCCCTAAAGGGGCAGTGAAAATAGTTTTTTTAGGAAGCCCAGGAGTTGGCAAAACAACTCTCATTAAGTTGCTAAGTGGGGAAGATGAGCTGGCAGGTAAATACATTCCAACTCTTGTGTCAGACGTTAGGAAAATGACTGAAATTTTAACTATCGATGGAGATTTTGATGTTTTTGTTTGGGATATTCCCGGTCAAGCCGTATTTAAAGAATTGTGGAAGCTATATTTAAAAGATACTGACTTAATCGTCCTAGTGACGGATAGTACAAAAGAAGATTTACCAAGAGTACAGAGGTTGATGGAAGAAATACGGGAAAAATATTCACATGATGAAAAACAAGCAACTGTTGTTGTTATTGCTAATAAACAGGATCTTCCGGGCGCCCTAAAACCTGAAGAAGTAGAAAACGCCTTAGGTATAAAAGCTTACGGATCTGTAGCGATCGACAAGAGCTATCGGCCCAAAATTATGCAGGTACTCACCAATTCGGTGAAAGAAGTGATAAATAGAAAATTGAAAGAGGTCGAGAAACAAATAGGTGAGACGAAGAAGTCAGATGACATACTTCGGGTAATTAGAGATGTTAGAGACGAGCTTATAAAATATCTTCCAATAAACGACCCAATATTTATCAACATCGATTACTGGATCAAACATTTAGCTAGAATAAGCGAAATTGATGAAGAAGATTATCAGAGACTGGTCGGCGACATTAAGTCCTGGAGAAAAACTCTTGAGAAAGAAATAGAAAAATATCAAAGATTTCTCAAACCACCAGCATAATTTTTCGTAAAAATTCTACAATAACAAGTAGAATATCAAAGAAGAAACTCAGCAGGAAGCCGATTGTGATTAAAGGCATCAATGGGACGGCGACGGTTACCCAAACTTTTTGAAAACCTGCTTCTTCCAACTCGCGGAGAATCTTCTCTCTATCTTCGACATCTTCTACTTTGAAAGACTCTTCTCTTAAACATACTTTACCCTCCCTTATTTCGAGCAATGGAACATAAGAAGCCCGTTGCTTAGCTTTCTGTATATCCACTAATATTCCGCCGACAATCAACATACCTTTTTGAAAAGAAGATAGATTTAGACGCGATAAGTATAGTTCTTCCCCTTTTACTAACTTGATTAGATTTGAGATCATGATTGAGATCATGACAGTTACGAGTAGGAAAAGCGTATTTGTGAGGGTTGGAAGAGCTATTGTAAGGTTTTTAAATAACCAAGGATATTTACCTGGAGCTATAGACGGTACTTGTGGAAAGCAAATAGCTATACACACGAATGCGGGCAGTTCAGCTTCACCAACTAGCTTAAGTAGCACCAGAACGAGAACTATTGCTCCAGGTATCGAAACAGCTAGAAACTCCATGAACAAAAAATCATTCAACGATACAAAGCTATATCGAAGCTTTGCAAGAATAATGCCTGTTAACCCCATAAGTATCCAAGTTAAGTCATGTACAGTTCTTGTTTTTAAATCTTGAATCGAAGCCCACAGTAGGAAAATAAGACATGTAACAATGGATATTATTTCGAGGAAACTTAATTCCATACTTAGAACACCTTAAACTTTCCCAGCTGTTGCTATGCGGAGCCCAAGAGGAGTTATTTCGTAAGGGACGAGGTATGGTATTTCTTCATTGGCTCCCCTTACCTTCATTACTGAGAGTAGAAGTTTTTCTTTAAATAGTATTAGATTGAAGACGGTGTCTACGTAGTGGTAAATCAGTTCGGTTACATTGGGTGGGGCAATGGTATCTAGAAAGCTGAGAATGCAGATTGAGGAATGTTTTCTTACTTTGGATTTAAGTGAAAGCATTAATCTTACTATTTTTTCTGCAAAGTTTTCTCGAGCGTTAAGGAAAAAGTAAGTTAGGGAATCTACGATTACGCACGAACCTTGTTCTATAGATGGGAAAACATAAAATTCGAAAATGCTTTCTATGTCGGTTAATACGCTGTCTAGGATGTTTTCCGTTTCTTCTCCGGAAAGTAGCCGATAAATATCGACGAACACCCACTTTTTTTGATTCAGAAAATTTTCAACAGGGACATTTAGGGTTTTGAGCATTTCAGAAAGTTCGGACGGCGGCCTATCTATTGTAACATATGTTGTTGTTTTGTTGGTGGTTTTAATGTATGAGACTCCTATTTTTCCGATAAATGCGTAGTAGGCTGTTCCAGGTCTAAAAGACACAGCGACTATAGATGCTTCGGGTATTCCCTTAATTCTTCCATCAAGAGGGGGGTATCCTGTTGGGATTATCATTACTAACACCTTATAATATTTTTTGCGGAGTTTTTCAGTTTTTATGCTGGTTTTACCATATGTTTTATTTTTACTTCTCTGCTTTCTGATTTAACCTTAACTTCATTAATTAATTATTTACATTTTCAGTCAATCTTTATTTAATAGTTAATTTTTTATAATATTTACTACAAAACTTAGTAATAATAGTCACCATAACAATCACTATTTGGTGATGAGCAAATATAAATTTGGCGCTTGAAAGAGATGTCTAACTGTTTAATGGCTGTCCATCGTTCAAAATCGGTGACATAAATTGTCAGATCTCGAAAAGAATGAAATATTTAAGAATGAAATGGTTGCACCATTTATTACTGAGCATGCAAATATAGATCCAAGTACTTTCATCGGAGAATATGGAGGTTACATGGACAAACTTGCTGTTGTTGCTAAGGCTGAGTCTGGAGAAGTGCTATATCAAAGTTCCATTGCTCCTCCTCTAATAGATAAAGAAAACTTTGTTGAACACGTCTCAAATATTGCAAGTTACCTAGACATAAAAGTTTATATTGCGATGCACGCTTTTCTCGATAAATTATTCCATAAAAAGTTTAAAGTAATTGGTTTAGATTCCGAAAAACCTCCAACACCAGATGTTGATTTTATATGTCCAAATAGAAAAGGTTACTGGAAGTATTTAGCGGAAATAATGGTAGAGGTTGTGAAGCT
>CAYYZD010000090.1:0-6726 GCA_964476035.1 uncultured archaeon | reverse complement strand
AACTTCACAACAAATTACGATACTATTTATATCGGCAAACACAATTATAAATGTTATATTCACACACAGCCGTATGAAGGCGATAATAAATTAATAATAACCTTCATGTAATTAAAATACTTAGACCCCAGGATATGAGATAATTACGGCTAAATTAAAAACTAAAATTTAAAACAAAAGGGAACACAAATGAAGCTTAACAAGCTGAAAAAACATGCAATCATATTCATAATAACACTAAACATTTTTCTCCCTCTTATCCTCACCACAATCCCCAACCATGAAATATTCTGCCTATCAGTTCCAAATACGGTACGAAACACTAAAAATAACATTCAAATCTCAAACTATCAACAAGAAAGCAAGCCCATAATCATTTTTGACGTTTTCCATGACGAAGACGATGATTCCATCGAAGAAAACTACCAAAGTTTCAAAACCTACATACAAGATCTTGAAACCAACATCTACGAGCTTAACAACACAATAAGCAGCGAAACACTCCTAGAATCAAACCTATTAATTCTTCCAGACATAGAAAAAGAACTTTCGCAACAAGAAATACAAGCAATAACAAACTACGTGCTTCAAGGAAAATCATTGCTAATTATAGGTGACGACGTAAGTTTTAACAACAAAACAATAACCAACCTATTTCAACAAATAGGTGTACCAATAAACATTACTGGAAGCATTGAAGGCATTCAGCAAGTAAACATTACAAACCAGCAACATCCTGCTACAAAGAATCTGAAAAACCTTCGCATGTTCACTCCAATTACCTTCAGCGTAATGGACCCAGATTACACAATTTTAGAGGTAAATGGGAAACCTGTAGGGGCAGTTTGGTCAAAGGTAGGTAAAATAGTTATCATAGGTGATGAGGAACTATTCACAGTTTTAATAGACGAAACATTCTCCAAACAACTAGTAAAATGGCTAATAATGCCCACAGTAATTCTAGATACAGGGGGAAAGTTTTCAGCGGTTCAAGGAGAATACGTTAACATTACCTTTACATTAAATAACACCGACACTATTAGCAAAAAAGTTAAAATATCATTTAACTGCTCAGAAATAAATCTTCTCCATCAGATTAACACTACGATCTCTCCTCTACAGCACAAAACCGAAAAATTAACAATAAACATACCAGAAAGCACCGATGCAAACACGTACCAAATATACTTAAAACTATACATTGAAGGGTACCAAATCTGGTCAACTACCATAAACTTAGAAATTAAACCCATGATAGAAGTAGTGGCCCCACTAAACATAAGAATCCATCAAGGTGACACCTTTAGCTTCACAATTACATTAAGAAACCTTCGAACCATCCAAGTTAACGGAACACTCATAATAAATGGAACATTTCTCAAAAAATCCCCAAAAATTATTCAAATAAACCTTAAACCAGGAGAAGAACTCCCACTAAACATCGAACTACGATGTAAAGACTACATACAAACAGGTATATACGAAATCACAGTTTCCTTCAAAGTAAATAGCAAAATAATAACCGCTACAACCATACCCACCTCGGTAGCAAGTGCAATAGAAATCGAAGAACCAGTGAGTGTCCCTCAAACAATAATACAAAACAAAATATACAAAATAACATTCACAGCAAGAAACTTGAGACAAGAACCCATAAACATGACAGTAAAAATTTCAGGCGACTTCACAAATGTACCAGAAGCAAAAATCACATTAGAACCGGGAGAAAACCAAGTAGAAGTGGAATTCAAATATATCCCAAAGAATGTTCTCGACTTTGGAAATAGAAAAATGATATTACAAATATTTTTTGCTAACATCCCCATATTTCATAAAGAATTTAGCCTAACCGTAAAACCTTCCATATTCTCCACATTAATATTAGTAGGATTTCCCACAACAGTAAGCTTCATGGTGGTAGCCTCAATGTTTTTAAAATTCAGAGAAAAACGTAAAAAACGCCAAAAGCTAATCAACCTCCTAATTACAAGAAGGTACACGCCCCTAAAAGAAATCATTGAAACAACCGGATTTAAACGTAAAGAAGCAATAGAAGAGTTAAAGAAAATAGAGAAAAATAAAATCGTAAATGGATATTTCGACGAAGAAACAGAGACGTTTGTAATATTAGATAAGAAACTTCTCGAAGACTTAGTAAATGAGATCAAAAAAACAGGAATCATAAGCCTTGCTACCCTACGATCAAAGTTCGGTATCTTCGAAAAATACCTTGCAAAACTAATCGATCAAATGGTTAGCAAAGGAGCTTTAAATGGCATATTTTCAATGGACAAAACAAAATTTATGCTTTTTGAAGCGCTCGAAGAAGAAATACCTAATTACATAAACAGAAAAGGATTCACGACAATACCCTCCATATGTGAGCACTTCGGCATACCTGAACAAATTACTATGGACATTGTAAAAAGAGCAATAAAAGAAGAGCGAATAGAAGCCCACATAATGGACGACAAAAGAATATATACCATAAACGGGTTAAAAAACCTGTTAAAGGAAAAAATAGATAAAAAAGGAATCATCGATATAAAAGAGCTGGCAACAGCAGTAAATCTGCCTGAAAACTTAATTTTAAGCACTCTAAGGAAATTGGAAGAAGAAGGATTAGCATTTAGCTTCATAGACGACAAAACAGGCCTTTACACCCTGGTATCAGGAAACATAGGAGCACAAATACTAAGAGACTTGAAAACAAAAGGTAGAACTCCAATACGTATGGTACAGCTTGTAACCGGCCTAACAAGCGAAAAAATATTTGAAATTATAAAGTCAATCGCCCAATACTACGATATAAACATTATAAAAAGCGCAGATGGCCAGGAGATATTTACAGAAGATCTTGTTTCGAGCAGATTGAAGGAAATTTTATCTCAATTAGAAGAAGCTGACCTGAGAGAAATCTCAGCAAAAATTAACATCTCATTTTACGATGTTGCCAAAACAGTAGAAAAGTTGATAAGAAAGGGAGAACTAATCGGGACAATATCGCCAACCAAAGACAAATACATAAAAGAAATAACAGTTATTCCCTCAGCAGTAAGAAAAGAGATGCCTATGTACCCCCAACCAGAAATGATTGAAGAACCACAAATCGTAAGAGAATACGACTTCGCCGGAGGAAATGTAAGATTCAAAGTCGCAGTAAGGAATCTAACACCACTCGTAATAAACGAGGTAGAGGTACGCTTAAACATCCCCAAAGAATTCAGACTAGTAAACATCCTCCCCTCAAGCTTGGAAAGAGACCTTAACAAAGGCACCATTTTGATAGGAAATCTAGGTCCCGGCGAATCCTTTGGCGTTGAATATTACCTGGAGCCTGTTGCATGCGGTAGAAGCAAAATTACCGGTATTGTAAGCTACAAATCAGCAACTGGAGAGTTAAAAGCCTCCGTGATAAGACCAAAAGAGGTTCAGATAAAATGTCCACTAGTATTCAAACCTGAGGAAGCAAACATCGCAATGGTAAGAAACCTTTACACAAGAATCAAAACAAGAGACTACAAACGTTTCGGTCTAAACATGGAGGCACGAGAAGCCTTCGAACTACTTAACGAAACAGTAATGAAATATGATGTACAGAGAATAGAATTAAATATTCTATCCGAAAAACCGTTCAAAGCGGAAGCTTGGTTCTACACCAGAACAAAAGTATTAAACAACCCGGTTATTATAAGAACGAAAGTTCAAGAAGAACATGGTTGTCTAGATGTGGAAATTGCATGCCCAGATACATCTGAACTTACCGGGCTACTAGCAAAAATATCCGAAGACTTTAAGAACCTAGTAAAACAAAGAACAAACCTCATGATACACGGAGCATTCGGACCATTTAAAGAACTGAGATGTAAATGTGGAGCCCCACTACCAACATTACCAACTAGAACGAAACCAGTACGCTGCCAGTACTGTGGTGCTCAATGGATATATGACGATCTTGAAAGGTGATAAAACCTTGAGCCTAGGTCAAGTTGTATCAGAGGTTTTAGAAGTAAAGAAGAAAAAAGGAGTGCGCTGGAAAAAAATCGGAAAAACAATAGCATTAATTTACATATTGTACTTAATCGCTTCCCTTAGTATAATTTATGTTAGCACCAATAAAACAGTTAAAAACCTGTCACTTTACACATTAGACATAAAAAGAGGCATCAAAAACCTCTTAGCATACAACCTAACAATTGCAATGCAATTATTTGAAAACGCCAGCAAACATCTCAATGAAGCATACCTTAACTTCAAAAGAACAGAAATACTAAGATTTACAAACATACTACTAACAATATGGTACTTTATTTCAAGCAAACAAAAGGAAAGACTAGTAGCAATTAACGAAATTTTTATAATATCAGAATTCATGGCGAATGGCAGCCAAAACATAGTAACTTCATTAAATTGGACAATAGATGCAGTTAATTTAGCCGTAAAGTCTGAAAGGTTTTTAGATGCGATAAATACAATTGAAAAAGCGAACAGCAAAGCATTAGAAGCAGTAAGCAACTTTGGTCAAGCAATTGACCTATTAGACATAGACTACACCAAGCTTTCTGAAAAAGAAAGAAACGCGACAATAGCACTAAACAACACACTCCAAGAAATGTTTCTTCTCGCAAAACATCTAAACATCATCACGTACTCCATGAAACAATTAATAATAGCAATAGAATCGTCTAAAAAAGCTTACGATGAAATGAGTTCTGAAGAAACAAATTTCAACAACTTACGAACCTACTCATTAAACTTATCTATTGCTTTAACTGAATTTGAGGAAAGAAAAATAAATGAAACAGCAAAAGAATTCTTTACAGACCTAGTATATTGCATGTGCATGGCTTACAAATGGCTTCTGAACATACAAAATGCCTTAAATCTTTCAATAAGAAGCGAAGAAACAAGCCCATACAAGGAGTGGATATTAGAAAACTACACACTTCTCTGCGCCGAATTTGAATATTTAACCGAAATATAGGTCAACCAAAGCTACCTTGAAGAAAAGAATAAAAATAAAACTAAAACAGACAAGTTAACAGTGTAAACCCATCCAACAAATGTTAAACTTGCAAAACCGACAGTTAAACAGATCACATTAAAGAAAAAGTCAGATATTAAAAGAACAATTAAACCCATTTCTAAGCAAGTGAGGTCCTTAGTAACGCAACCCGTCATTGCAATACAGAAACCAAAATAAAAGGCAACAGAGGAACTTGATATGATTATTGTAAGTAAAACCGAAAGATTATTTTCTCCATAAATCGAGCTTATCAGCGAGTATAGTTCATTAACCGCATCCCCAGATAAAAACAATAACGTTCTATAGCTGCCAAAAGAATCAGAGACTTCGCAAATCCCTCCTGCAGACAACTTAAAATAAATGTCACCCAAACCTCTAAAATATATTTTTGAGAAGAAAATAGCGTAAATAAATTGAAAAACAAGTAACGGTATTAAGAAACGTGCTCTTCTGATACCTCTGTCACCCCTTTTGTCCTCTTCGTTCCTCAAACCTTCATTGCTCAACGTAATACACCTACATGACCCTTTGCAATCATCACAACCTTAGTTTAATTAGCTCGCTAAAAATTATAAATAAGTTACCCAAAATTATAAGTATACGTTAGGTGCAAGCCGATGGTAGCTGCACATAATAGTGGTAAAAAGCCAAAAATAAAAAGCAAACAGAGAACCATGCTAGTTTTATTTGGACTAAACATGGTCACTTTAGCTTTGCTGGTTTCTTTAAAAGGATTTATCTTCGATCAATCAACTTCTGCAACTAAAATAATCATCGTTGAACTTGCACTCTTACCATCACTAATCTCACCCGTATCCTTCCTAATAATCTTCCTAATACTTATCTTAGCAATTCTTAGAGGTCCAACTTCCTTTGGGCCGCAATTCATCTTAATCTCTTGGATAATAACCTTTCCATTTTATGTCATCAAAAAACGGCCAACCGCAACCCCTCTTGAAGTAGATGAATTACTTCAACTAGAAACCAAACTTTCAGGGCATGGATACACAATAAATGAAATAGAGGAAAAGATAGTAGAATCACTGAAAGCAAATGAAATTGTACACATTTATTCAATATCTAGTACGACGGGTGTTGACCAAAATCTTCTTACTCAGGTAGTTCAAAAAATGCTAAAAGAAGGAAAAATTCAATGCCTCATAACAACGGATAAACAGAAACTCATCCCACTAACAGTTTTAAAGAAAGATATCCTCAAAGAGCTCGAAACAGGAGGAAATCCATCAATTACAGAGCTATCAAAAAAACTAGGAGTAGAAGATAAAATTTTGATCGAAGCCCTAATCAGTTTAGTTAAAACAGGTCAATTTGAAAACTATTTCCGAAAATATAGTTAAAACTCCAAAAATGGTTTTCATCTAACCTCAATTACCATAATTGTTACATTTTATTACAAAATGCCCCTAAAAATCAAATTTAACGAAACATATTTAAAAAAGAAAACAGATAATCTAAAAACAATATTAATAATTTAATATTCTAACTGAGGGAGTTTCATGGCTAGGCGCGCAATAGCAGTAACACTTTCCTTCATTCTAGCACTACTCTCCCTACTTTCTGCTTCCACAATACTTTACAAACCTAACATGGCAATTCCTTCTCCCTCACCTCCTTCTCCCTCACCTCCTCCTCCCCCCCACCCTCCTCCTCCTACTCCTATCTTACCTCCCCAAATCAAT
>CAYYZD010000089.1:0-6742 GCA_964476035.1 uncultured archaeon | reverse complement strand
TTGGTGGAGACTCTAAGAACTGGGCTATGCATGTGAAAGGTCTTGAAATCTCCGCATATGACTGCCATTACTGTCCGGGTATGGCTTTGTCATTTGGAACTTCTCCAATAGGTGCCCATCATAAAGATGCGTGGGTTATTTCATGGGAGATAAAGGTTGGGAGAGAAGCTTACAGCAAGGAGAAAGTTGATAGGGTGATTGAGTTCCAGAGGATTAGAGGCGGAATGTTTGAAAGCCTAGTTACGTGTAGGCTTCCATGGATCGAACTTGGCTTTGAATTAGAATGGTATCCAAAGTTTCTTAAGGCAGTTACGGGGGTAACACTTACATTAAACGACCTATACACGGTTGGCGATAGAATATACGCACTTATCAGAGCCTTCTGGATAAGAGAGTACGGCGGAAAATGGGATAGAGCAATGGATACTCCGCCAGCAAGATGGTTCAAGGAACCTTTAACTAAGGGTCCACTTAAAGGTAAACACTTAGACTTTGATAAGTATCAGAAACTCTTATCCTGGTACTATGAAGCTAGAGGGTGGGATGACAGAGGAATACCTCGTAGAGCAACTCTTGAGAAATTGGGCTTAGATTACGTGGCTACAGAATTAGAAAAATATGTTCAATTGAAACCGTGAGTTTCGTGGTGAACACTAGAGCAATAGGATAGCTGCGATGTCGTTAAATTTAAAGAAACAGAGATATCAGTGCCATCTTCAGCTAAAGTAAAAAACTTTAGTTTGTCAACAGGCCCCCGAGGAAAGGAGAATTATCATTTTGATTAAAAGGGCTTGTAATGTTAGAAACAGAAGTAAAGAACAATAATAGAGTGTTAATGACACTAATTATAGGTGGAGGCTAAGATTAAAATCATTTCTATTTTTTATAACCATTATCCCATTACTTATCCTATCGGAAATATTTTGTCAATGGGAATCGTAATTACTATAGTCAGTTGGTAGCTCAGGAAGATAAACAGGGAAAACCTATATATTTTCTGCTTATCATCGTTTAAGTGCTTTACATGTCAATTGTCGCTCTAAGCAGTTTAAAGAGCAAGTATTGTTAAAATATTATTGTAAGGTGAGTTTCTGTGGTAAAAATTAAATTAATAGGGTGGGTCGCTGATCTAGCTAAATTTAAAGAAAGGGAAGTTAAAATTGATTTACCTGTAAAAGTAAAAAACCTGTTAAACATTAAAGAGATAGGTAAAATAGACGAGGAAAGAGTAATAGTGTTAGTGAATGGAAAACCAGCAACGTTAGAGACTGAAGTGAAAGATGATGATCAAATAGTTGTTATGCCAGTTATAGGCGGGGGTAACAGTCCTTTTTACATTTATTTTAAGTTTTATGCAGATTCTGGTCTAAAAGATGTTAGTTATCATTAAATAAATTATTTTTGAAGTGAATTACAGTAGGCTTTTGGATTTGTTCTTTTGAGGCTTTTTAATTCTTTGGTTCTGATGTAAATTGGTAGATGTATCCTAATTCCGAGTTTTTCCACATAGTTTATAAAATGGTTTCGAACTCTTCCCATGTTAACTTCTATATCAATGTAATTTTTACAACATTTTTATCTCTTTAACTCATAAAGCAGTGATAATATGTAAACTTAAATACCATCACTTTACAAATTTAGCAGCATAATGGTGAATTTATTTTACCTATATATATGTTTTACAAAGGTAAACCAGATAACTCTGAGCGCGACGTACTTTCTGAATTGAAAGCGGTCAGTAAAAAATTATTCAAATTTTTTTATTGAACTTATTTCATTGCTAGATTATATCTAGATGATGTAATACAGCTGACATAGTTCGTTTTTCTTACACTATTAATTTCTTCTTTTTAAAGTTCACTAAACTTTAAAAGAAGTGTTTTAAGCTTTTTGGTCAGAAAATTTTCTAGTTTTTTGACGAAAGCTTTATATAAAACTTAAAAAGTGAATTATAAGGCATATAATATAAATGTTGAGAGAGGGTGAGAGTTTGGGAGAAGCAGGAAAAACTAAGATAATAGCAATAATATTAGTTTTGATTATAATTGCTGGTATCGGTGCTGGTATCTACTATTACTTTGTAGCAAGGCCAAAGCCCTTGAAATTACTGTTAACATACAATGTTTCAGACCCAGACGAAAGAAAGGTAGCAGAAATACTTAAAGTAACGTGGGCGGAATTAGGTATAGATTTAGAGACCAGAGGCATGGAATGGGATGCACAGTGGGAATTGGCTAAAGCAGATCCATTGAAAGCTCAAGATGTCTTTGTATTTTACTGGTGGCCGACAATTCTGTCAGCATATGACTATCTTTTCAACATGTTCCACTCAGAAGAGGAAATTCTATTCAATTTGTGCTACTATAACAACTCCGAATTCGATGAGCTAATTGACGAAGCATTTGCCCTAGAAGGTGCGAACAGAACAAAAGCTTTAGAGCTATATGAAGAGGCTCAAACAATATTGATGGAAGACTGCCCGGCAATTTGTTTCTATGACCTAAAGAACATACACATAATAAGGAAGGGAATTAAAGGCTATGCTGATAACCCAGCTTATCCGCACGTTGTATTCTGGTACGAACTGCAACCGCCAACTGACAGTGAAAATGACACGTTTGTCGAAGCATGGGACTCCATAATATTCACTACATGCGATCCAAGTGAGTCATTCTCCAACGAAATAATCGTTATGCATAGCATGTACGAAACACTGCTAAGATATTTACCAAACGGTACGATAGTGGGAGTATTAGCTACCAATTGGACTGTATCCGAAGACGGAAAGACGTGGACGTTCTGGCTTAGGAAAGACGTAAAATTCCACGACGGGACACCATTCAACGCTACAGCCGTGAAATTCTCAATTGAAAGGACAATAGATATGGGTATGGGTGCAGCTTTCATATGGGACAGTGTGGATCAAATCATAACATTCGACGACAATCCATACAAGGTACAGTTTAAATTAAAGTATCCAGCTCCATTGGACACTATCGCATGTAGCAGTTATGGTGCATTTATTTTCAGCCCCTCACTAGCGAAGCAAGGTAATAACACCCAAATATGGCAATGGCTTAACGAAGGTGTTTTTAAAGGGTCTCCACCATATAGCTATGGAACTGGACCATACTATTTGTATGATTGGAAACCTGGAGAATATGCTATCTTCAAGAAATTTGACGACTATTGGGGCGGATGGGACGGCCCACACTATGAAATGATTATAGTGAAATATGTTGCGGAACCAACTACAAGGAAACAGGGAATAATAGGTGAAGAATATGACTGGACACTTGGTTTGCCTTTAGAGGAGCTGGACGATGTTGATGCAAGTGGTGTAGCTGTTGTGGTAGCTACGCCATCGTATCAGAACCTTCTTGGACTCTTAAACACAAGAAAACCGCCGTTAGACAATAAGTTGGTGCGTCAAGCTCTAGCTTATGCAACTCCTTACGAGCAGATTATAAATGAAGTGATGTTAGGGAAATATGCTGTTAAGTCAGTTGGTCCAGTCCCTAGAGGGATATTTGGTTTCAGCGAGAACATACCTCAGTACGAGTTTAATTTAACGAAAGCTGCAGAACTTTTTGAACAGGCTGGAATAAAAACACCGAAATCAGCAGCAACAATAATGGCCGACATAGTCTCTTTGATACCATGTTTCTTGGCAATTGCGTTTTCGCCGATTCCGGTAAGAAAGCGTGGTGTAGATGAATGGGATTCAGAAGCTATCTAGCTAAACGGCTTGCACTATCGATTCTAGTGATATTTGGCACCATCACCATTACCTTTTTTATTTCTCGAATTGTTCCTTCTGATCCTGCCGCTCTGTGGGCTGGATCTCACCCTACACATGAACAGATAGAAAAAGCTCGTAAAATGCTTGGTTTGGATAAACCGTTGCACGTTCAGTACATTAATTATATTAAAGATTTGCTTTTTGGAGATTGGGGTTACTCAATAAGGTTTAAGAGACCTGTTTTATTGATTATTTTTGAACATTTACCAGCTACGTTGGAACTTGTTATTGTTGGTTTCGTTATTGCGATACTTATAGGTATACCCTTAGGTGTTATTTCTGCTGTTAAAGAAAACAAATTAACAGATCATGTTACTAGGGTTGTTTCGGTTATTGGTGCGTCTATGCCTGTTTTTTGGCTTGCAATAGTTTTACAAATGGTTTTCTATGGAAAATTTGGCATACTTCCTTTATCGGGTAGAATAGATTCTATGGTAATGCTTACAAGTCCGTTGAAAGAGATAACGGGTTTTTATCTTCTTGATAGTATATTGACAAATAACTGGATCGCTTTTAAAAGTGCGCTGCTACACATAATATTGCCCGCTTTATGTATTGCTACGTATCCTTTGGGGCTTTGTACGAGAATGGTTAGATCTTCTATGATAGAGGTTTTAAGAGAAAACTATATTAGAGCTGCTAGGGCAAGCGGTCTCCCTGAGAGATATATAACATTTAGATATGCGTTAAAAAACGCTATAACTCCTGCTATGACCGCTTTGGGGCTGTCATTTGCATATACTATTACTGGTGCTTTTCTTACCGAGATAATTTTTGATTGGGGTGGAATTGGTACCTATGCTGTTTATGCCATTCAAAACATGGATTACCCTCTTATTGTTGGCTTAACTGTTTTTGTAAGTATATTCTATGTCACTATTAACCTGATTTTAGACATTATTCAGGCCATAATAGACCCACGTGTAAAATATTGAGGTGGAAAGAGTGTCGGACAGCGATAATTCTGATATAGGCGTTGAAAGACCCACGCCAGGTAGATACGAGCATAGGTTTAGAGAACTTAAGATAATTATGCAAGTAATTAGAAACGACCCTCTTTCATTTATTTCTCTGGTTATTATATTGGTAATTGTTTTTATGGCGATATTTGCTCCTATAATTGTCCCTTATCCGGAGGATATCAGAGGTGCCATACATTTTGGGAAGAAGTTCCTTCCACCTTCGTGGAAACATCCATTTGGTACGGATTATTTCGGGAGGGATGTCCTTAGCTTAGTTATTGCAGGCGCTAGGATTTCTCTATCAGCAGGAATACTTGTGGTAGGCTTGTCCCTGGCTATTGGGGTTCCACTTGGTGTAATAGCTGGATATTTTGGAGGAACCATGATAGATGAGGTTATAATGAGAATAACGGATATGTTTCTTGCTTTCCCGCCTCTACTACTTGCTATACTTATTGCAGCGACCCTTGGACCGAGTTTAACAAATGCTATGATAGCTACAGCTTTAACTTGGTGGCCATGGTACACAAGGTTAGCACGCGCGCAAGCAATTTCCATAAGGGAACAATCCTTTGTTGAAGCTGCGCGAGCATTAGGACTAAGCGACTTAACCATAATTTTTCGACACGTTCTTCCTAACACTCTTGCTCCAATCATTGTTCAAGCTACCATGGATCTTGGTTCAGCTATATTAATGACCTCCTCTCTAAGCTTTCTAGGTTTAGGTGCGCAACCACCCACTCCGGAATGGGGATTAATGGTTTATCTTGGTAGAGCTCATCTCTTAACCTACTGGTGGTATGCAACATTTCCGGGTTTAGCCATCTTTATTACAGTTTTAGTGTTTAACACATTTGGAGATGGTTTGAGAAAGGCGTTGGATCCGAGGCTTAGAAGGATAAGACAGGCTTAAGGTGTAAATTATGAGCCGGAATGATGTTCTTTTGTCAGTTAGGGATCTTGTAATACATTTTGTTACGTATGATGGCATTGTTAAAGCTCTTGATGGAGTTAGTTTTGATATTTATAGAGGTGAGGTTTTTGGGCTTATTGGGGAAACTGGCTGCGGAAAAACTGTTACCTCTCTTTCAATCTTAGGGCTTCTTCCAGAAAATGCTAGAATTATAAGCGGGAAGATATTTTTTAAAGGAGAAAACTTGCTTGAGAACCCGGATAAATTAAAAGGTATACGGGGTAAGGGTATTTCTATGATTTTCCAGGATCCAGCTACATCTTTAAATCCTCTCTATACGGTTGGAAATCAAATAACGAAAGTTATACTTACGCATCAAAATGTTAGCAAAGAAGAGGCTAAAAAGAAAGCTATTGATCTTTTAAAGTCTGTCGGTTTGCCCGATCCTGAAAGAATTATGAAATTTTATCCTTTTGAGCTAAGTGGAGGTATGCAGCAAAGAGTTATGATTGCTATTGCTTTATCTTCTAACCCGGATTTGCTTATTGCCGATGAACCCACAAGCGCTCTCGATGTTACTATTCAAGCCCAGATTTTAGATCTTTTGAAAAAAATTAGAGATGAAAGAAACATTTCCATACTTTTTATTACGCATAATTTTGGTATTGTTGCTGAAATGTGCGATAGAATAGGTGTTATGTATGCTGGAACTGTTGTTGAAATAGGAAGTGTGGAAAACATTTTGGGCAATCCAATGCACCCATATACGAAGGGTCTGTTGGCTTCTATACCTATGCCTGGTAGACGAGGACAGAAACTTGCTATAATTAGAGGCACTGTCCCGAGTCTTCTCGATCCTCCTCCAGGGTGTAGATTTCACCCTAGATGTCCAAATGCTATGGATATTTGTCGAAAAGAGAAGCCTGAGAGTGTTGAGGTAGAGGATGGACATTTTGTAGCTTGCCATTTATTTAGGCGGGGGATGTAACAGGTGAACAAAGTTTTAGTTGAAGTTCATAATTTGAAGAAGTATTTTCCAATTAGAGGTTGGCTTTTCAAAACGGT
>CAYYZD010000088.1:0-6816 GCA_964476035.1 uncultured archaeon | reverse complement strand
TGTCAATAAGAGGGGAAGTTTTAAGGATTCTGTTGGAATTAAAGGAAAAGAGGGGGTTGACTTATCTTTTTATCACTCACGACTTATCTCTTGCAAGAGTTATCTGCGATAGAATAGGGGTAATGTATCTCGGAAAGATTGTTGAGACGGGAAGTTCGGAGGAAGTTATAAAAAATCCAAAACACCCGTACACAAAAGCCTTGGTATCTGTTATACCGGTTCCCGATCCAACAATTAAAAGAGAAAAAATAATTCTTAAAGGGGAAGTTCCAAGTCCCATGGATGTGCCTTCTGGCTGTAGATTTCACCCTAGATGCCCGTACTTCAAGGAAAGTATTTGCAATAAGGAAGAACCAACATTGATGGAAATTAGCAAAGAACACTTAGTTGCCTGCCACCTGTGGGAAGATATCTGAAAGTTTAATAATTCCGTTCTCCAAATAATATAGTGTTCCTATAAAAATTAAGAAAACACTATATCGTTTTTAGTTTTCGCAGTAAAATTTAAACATCTTAACATGCAGCTTTGCATGTTCATCTCCCAAGAATGTACGGTTTTGTTTCATTTTAGAAGAAGCAAAACAATTTCGAAAATGCTTTCAGTGCGAAAGAGACCATTTTATGGATGGTAAAGATCAGTAAAGGTTGATTGTTTTAAAATACTTTGAAAGATCAATGCTGAGTCTAGATTAAATGCTTTGAGAAAATTTTTAACAAATAATATGTATGTTTTCAAGTTTAAGTTATTAAGAGGTGTTTGTTATGGGAGAAGATATGGATGTCATCAAGGTTGAGGAAGGAGAAATGCTTGAAATAGAAATCGAAGAAGACTTACTTAAAGCTAATCAACAACTCGCGAATGCGAACAGAAAAATTTTTGATAAGCATGGTGTAAAGGTTATAGATGTAATGGGTTCAATAGGATCCGGGAAAACTTCAATACTTGAAAAACTTGTTAGAAAACTTAAAGAAAAATATAGAATAGCTGTTATTGCAGGGGATGTAACTACAACTATTGATGCAGACCGAATTAAGAAACATGGAGTTCGAAGCATCCAAATAAACACCGGAAACGAATGTCATCTTGATGCATTGATGATTAGAAGAGCAATTAAAAGGTTGAACCTCGATGAATTAGATTTAATTTTCATCGAGAATGTTGGAAACCTTATTTGTCCAGCAGATTTCCCGTTGGGTTCTCATAAGAGAATAGTGGTGGTAAGTGTTACAGAGGGCCCCTACATGATTCGAAAACATCCCATGATAATTAGAGGAGCAGACATAGTAGTTATTAATAAAATAGATTTAGCAGAAGCCATGGAAGTTGACGTAAATCAGCTAATCAAAGACGCAAAGGAAGTAAACCCGAAGGCAGAAGTTGTTTGCACAAATGCAAAAAGTGGGGAGGGAATAGATAATTTAATTAAAGCCCTACAACTATAACAATTCAATTAAACACAATAATTTGAAACTGGAAGGTGATGATATGAGTGAAGGCTGCGTATTTCCGCCATGCCCCAAATGCAATAAGGGATACCTTATACCTCTGAGCGGCTTTAGCGAAAAGGGTGTAGCACTAGTTTTTTCTAGCTGGGTTTGCACAAACCCTGAATGCTCATACACGATACACCAACATGATGTTGAAAGCAAAATCTACTGGAAAGACGGAGAAAAAATGAACGCTAAAAAAGCAAAGAAGGCAGGACTAATATAATCCTCACCAAGTAAAATACATATTTTCTCTTTTTACAGCTGTAAAACTATTTTGGTGATTATATGGCTAAACCCAAGGTCTTCGTTACTAGAGAAATTCCCGAAAAAGGCCTTAACATGATATTAGAGAGGTTTGATGCCAAAGTATGGAAAGAATATACCCCACCACCAAAAGAAGTAATAATTGAAGAAGCTAAAGATGTTGACGCACTTGTCACACTTCTAACAGATAAAATTGATAAAGAAGTCTTAAACGCTGCTAAAAACCTCAAAATAATAGCACAATACGCAGTAGGATACGATAACATCGACGTTAAAGAATGTACGAGGAGAGGAATATACGTTACAAATACACCTGAAGTTCTCACCCAGTCTACAGCAGATTTCACATGGGCACTAATTTTAGCTATTGCAAGGCGTGTAGTCGAAGCAGATAGATTTGTTAGAACCGGAGAATGGGAGAAAACTAGAACAGGATGGCATCCAAAAATGCTTCTAGGAACAGACATACATGGAAAAACCCTCGGCATAATAGGTCTCGGCAGAATAGGCACAGCAGTTGCAAGAAGAGCCAGGGGATTCGATATGAAAATCATATACTATAGTAGAAGTAGAAAAGAACATGTTGAAAAAGAATTAGGCCTAAAATTTGTCGACCTTGACACTTTACTAAGAGAAGCAGACTTCGTATCAATTCACGTCCCTTTAACAGAAGAAACCTACCATCTAATTGGTGAACGGGAATTAAAACTAATGAAAAACACAGCATTCCTTATAAACACTAGTAGAGGCAAGGTGGTTGATGAAAAAGCTCTCTACAAGGCTTTAAAAGAAGGATGGATTGCAGGCGCAGCACTAGATGTTTTTGAAGAAGAACCAACACCTGTAAACAATCCGTTGCTAAAATTGGAAAATGTCATCGTGGCTCCGCACATTGCAAGTGCAACTCACGAAACTAGATCAAAAATGGCTGAAATGGTTGCACAAAACCTCATAGCCTTCTTCGAGGGCAAAGTACCTCCAAATCTAGTAAACCCAGAAGTTCTAAAGAAAACTATTTCCTAAACGATCTTATCCTTCCTCCATGCAAAATTTTAACGTAAATTAGTAGATTTGAATTATAAAGCTATATAATTAACGAAATTTTCCCTATAAAAGAGCTTTTACTGTTTACTAATTTTCTTTGATGTGAACTAGGCTACTTTAGCCATCTAAATACTATTTCTAATAGGCTTTCTGATATTAGAATATAAATTAACCTTTGTGTAAAATATATACACCACAATGGTGATGTGATTTGAAGAAGGTTGAAAGTATTTTCGAAATTATAGGTCCAATAATGATTGGCCCTAGTTCTAGCCACACCGCTGGTGCTGTACGTATAGGTAGAATTGCACGTGAAATTCTCGGCGAAAAACCCATAAGAGCGATAATTCTCTTTCACGGCAGCTTTGCTGAAACTTATCGAGGCCACGGATCAGATAAAGCCGTAGTAGGCGGTATACTCGGTTTTTCAACTGACGATCTAAGAATTAGAAAGGCTTTAGAAATAGCTGAAAAAGAAGGATTAAAAATTGAGTTTAAAACAGTAGATTTAGGCGAAGAATATCATCCAAACACGATAAAAATCGTGTTAGAAGGTTCAAGCGGCCTAAAAATTTGGATTGTTGGAAGCAGCATTGGGGGAGGAAACATTATAGTTACGGAAGTCAACGGATTTGAAGCCGATATAAGTGGAGATTATCACGCATTGATTGCAATCCATGACGATAAACCTGGAATGGTAGCAAAAATAACGTCAATTCTCGCTAAACATAAAATCAACATTGCCAGAATGAAAGTAAGCCGAATAAGAAGGGGAGCACTGGCTTTCTCAAGTTTAGAGGTAGATCAAGAAATACCAAAAGAAATTGTTAAAGAAGTAGAAAAAATAGAAGGAGTAAAGCTAGTCAGAGCCCTAAAACCAATATAGGAGGCTTCTCCATGGTCGAATTTAAAACACTAAAAGACCTAATAATATTAGCTGAGAAGAGAAAACGTAAGATTGGAGAAATAGTTTGGGAATACGAAGCGGAAGTTGAAGCCGTAAATAAAGAAATAGTTTGGGGAAAAATGGTAAAGCATTGGAATGTAATGAAAAGCTCTATAGAAAACGGATTAAAAGAAAATTTTGAACTACCTTGCAAAATAGCGAAAAGATACGCTAAAAAGTTTCTCCAAGAAAAGAAATTTTTCCTGGACGAATTCTTGAGTAAAGTTGCGGCAAGAGCTTTAGCTGTAAGCGAATATAATTCAGCAATGGGCCTTGTATGCGCAGCTCCAACAGCAGGGTCATCAGGAGTCATACCAGCAGCACTTTATTCAGCAGCAGAAAAGCTTGGCGCAAACGAGAAAGAGGTAATTTTAGCTCTTTTTACAGCCTCTGGTATAGGTTTAATAATAGCTAACAAAGCATCTATTTCCGGCTCTGAGGCTGGCTGTCAAGCTGAAGTAGGGGCTGCAGCTGCGATGACTGCAGGTGCGCTTGTAGAACTAGCAAATGGTAAACCAAGGCAAGTAGATCATGCTGTGGCAATAGCTCTAAAAGCAGTCATGGGACTTATATGCGACCCAGTAGCGGGTCTCGTAATTTCTCCTTGTATTAAAAGGAATGCTTTTGGAGCAGTTTTAGCATTTTTAGCGGCTGAAATGTCTCTTAGCGGAGTTGAAAGCCTAATTCCTGCAGATGAAGTTATCGAGGCAATGGACAGTGTTGGAAGATTAATGCATCCAGATCTTAAAGAAACCGCACGTGGAGGAATAGCAACTACACCAACAGGCGAAAAAATAAGAAAAAAATTGTTTAAGGAGGGAAGATTCAAACTAGAATAAGATTTGTTGCATGTTGTAGATATTGTTACCACGTAGTGCAAACTATGAATAACGTTAAATATTCTGATGCATAGTATTTTAAACGATAGTGAGGAGGACAATCTTTGTCTAAAAAGGGGATAAATGTGGCGCAGAAAAGCTTTTTGTTCAAAATAGTTTTAATTGGTGATGGAGCCGTCGGAAAAACGTCTTTAAGAAGGAGATGGATGGGAGAAGCTTTCGAAGTAAACTACATTTTCACAATAGGCTGCGACTTCGCAATAAAGGAGTTTCAATTTGACAAAGACATTAAAGTGAAATTACAAATTTGGGACCTCGGCGGTCAACCTCATTTTAGAGAAGTTAGAAAAGCCTTTTACGTAGGTGCTTCCGGAGGAATAGTGCTCTATGATATCACAAATAGAACAAGCTTTGAAAATGTTAAGATGTGGGTTACAGAGCTTATAAAACATGCAAAAAAGAAAGTACCAGTAGTAATTGTTGGAAACAAGATAGACCTAAGAACAAATGAGGGAGACTATATACCTACATCGAAGGGCTTAGAACTTAAACGCCAAATAGTCAAAGAATTTGGAATCAAAGCTCTATTCTCGGAGACAAGCGCAAAAACAGGGGAAAATGTAGATAAAGTTTTCAAAGGAATTACAGCTCTTCTACTACAAGAACTCGGGATAATTAAACCTGCAATGACCAAACCTCAAATTGATGAAAGATATGCAAATTTACTAACAGAAATCTGCAAGCTACTTGGATTAGACGAAGAAACTTGGAAAGACGCGCCAGAATATGTGCTAGATGTTTTAAAACGTACCTTAAAAGGGAAAACAAATGTAGAAAATAGTTTTAATGAGGCTGTTAAATTTACAGGTATAAATTTCGTTTAACATCTTAGTAACACGGATTGGGCAAGGTCTTTTACCCACTAAGTTTTATATGGAGATAATACATATTTCGTTGTATGGGGTGAATCGTTTGGCAGGTGAATATGTTTGGCTATAAAAGTCAACAAAACAGCCCAGCTATGTTAAATCCTCTAGTTTTAAAGCCTCTTAAGTTTGATATTGCCCGTAAAAATCTGTTTTTTGACGAAGTTCTCGAAGCTTTAATAAAGGTTTGTAAACATCGATTAACAGTGAAGCAAAAGAAAATTCTTCTTCACCTCTACGAGGTTAAATATGAAAACTGTACTTTTTCTAGACTGGCCTTAAATCTATCAAAGAGGCTCAGAATGCCTTTAAGCACAGTAAAACATATACTAAGAACTCTAAGGGAATGCGGATTAATTCAAGCAGGAAACCAGTACAATAAGGGATGTTTAGCGAAACTTTCACCCATAGGCGAAATCGTAGCTCAAGAACTCTATGGAGGAACATGATATGAAGATCCCACTCGATATAGATGAAATACCAAAACACTGGTACAACATACTGGCAGACCTACCAAAAGTTCTTCCACCACCATTAAACCCTCAAACAAAAACGCCAGTGAACCCGGATGACTTAAAGAGAATTTTCATAGAGGAATGCGTAAAACAAGAAGTATCAACTGAACGTTACATAAAAATACCTGAAGAAATAAGAGAAGTCTACATTAAAGCTGGTAGGCCAACACCGCTCCAAAGAGCTACAAAACTAGAAGAGATTCTAGGTACACCGGCAAAAATATTCTTCAAAAGAGAAGATGTAAGTCCAACTGGAAGCCATAAAACAAACACAGCAATTGCACAAGCCTACTATGCTCATAAAGAAGGAGTAGAGAGGTTAACAACTGAAACTGGAGCTGGGCAATGGGGAAGTGCCCTAGCATATTCTGCAGCCATGTTTGGCCTAAAGGTAACAATATACATGACCAGAAGTTCATATCTGCAAAAACCGTATCGAAAAATCTTAATGGAACTATTCGGAGCCGAGATCTTCCCATCACCAAGCAACAAAACCTCAATTGGCAAGAAATTCCTTAAAAAGGACCCAAACCACCCAGGATCATTAGGAATAGCAATAAGTGAAGCCTTAGAAGACTGCTTAGCCAACAAAAACACAAAATATAGTCTGGGAAGCGTTTTGAATCACGTTTTGCTCCATCAAACAGTAATAGGCTTAGAAACAAAAAAACAGTTTGAAAAAATCGATAAGTATCCCGATATAGTTATTGGATGTGTTGGCGGAGGCTCAAACTTCGCAGGAATATCATACCCCTTCCTACACGACAAAATAAAGAAAAACACCGAGACAG
>CAYYZD010000087.1:0-6918 GCA_964476035.1 uncultured archaeon | reverse complement strand
CTTTTTAGGCCAAACTTCCTACAGTACAAACCTAAGAAAAGAGAAGAAATCTATCTTAACAACGTTCTGGGAAAATATAGAGAAGTAAAAGGACCAACCGCAAAAGTAGATCTTCAAGGAATCAGTCGTAAAGTGAGCGAATTTATAGAAGATGTTAAAGATAGGCTTACAGATTTAAGGTCTAAAGTTAAATTTGAATACGAGCCAAGTATCGTTAGGCTTTTTACCGGTTCAAAACGTGCTTTCGAGAGATTATCCTCAAAATTTATGCGAGAAGGCCTTAGAGATATGGAAAAAGAAGTTGCCTATCTTAGTTCAATGGAAATTTTAACAAAAATATTTTTAAATTTAAGAAACTTGCCTAAAAACCTTGAAATGCGCAAAAAACAAGAATTTTACTCTCCATATATAACAATGTACTTAGAGAGAAAAGAAAAAGAACCACATGAAAAATTTTACTTCATAAGTTTGGTGAAGGTAGGAAAATTGCTAAAAAGTTTAGAGAAGACACTTTGCTAACACGTATAACCGAAAAATATAATGAATTGAATCAATTAATGAAAACCTCGCAATCTATTGAGATAAAATCGATAAATCTAAAACGAGAACCTACTGTTTTCCATTTTATAGCCCTCATTAAACCTGAAACATACTTTCCTCACTTTAAGAAGTATTTACATGAGATCAGTTTCATGTAGCTTCATTTAGCAGTTTTAATTTAGGCCTTTGGAAAGTTATACCGTTTTTCAAAACATTGACTTTCTCTTGAAAGTTAAAGAATATTGCGATCCAAAATTTCCAAATGTGGAAAATTTTGCTGCCATTGTCAAGATTAATTTAATAAAACAGTTCCATCAAATATTTTATCGGTGCTAAAATTGGTAGAAGAAATTAAACCTTCTGTTTTGTCAAAAAATGAAATTGAAAACATGTTAACAAAAATATCACCAGAAGAAGTGGAAAAAGCTAAGAAAATTAGTCTCACACCGTTGAAGGAAACCATATTTTTTAAAGGTGAGCCAGGTGGAGCCATCATTATGGATATTGATGGAAACAAATACATCGATTGTACTGCTCAAGCCTGGACTCTTAACATCGGGTACTGTCAACCAGACGTATTATATACTGTACTGACTCAAATGAAACGGCTTACACATGTAAGATACGGGTATCCCACAATTCCAAGACTGAAACTTTTGTTGAAGCTTTCAGAAATAGCTCCAGGGAATTTGAAGAAGGTGTCCTTTAACAATGAAGGGGGAGGCATGGCAATAGAGGCTGCAATGAAACTAGCAATGGTAAACTCTAAGAAAATAGGTGGACACATTTTTATAACGTTTTGGAGAGGCTACCATGGCGCAACCCTTGCTACAATACCGGCAAGCATGATTTTAAGGGTTGTTGTAAGGTTTCCTGGATTTGGGCTCGATAGATTTGTTAAACTGCCCTACCCATACTGTTATAGGTGTCCTTTTGGAGAGAAAGAGTACCCAGACTGTGGAATTATTTGCGCATCTTTTGTTGAAAGAGCGTTAACCGAGGCAGTAAGCGCCCCAGTAATAGGTATGATAATAGAGCCGATGCAAGGGCCTGGAGGACAGATTCCAGCGCCTCCCGAGTTTCTTAAGGAGCTTAGAAGAATATGCAATGAATACAACATTTTCTTGATATTCGATGAAGCACAAGTTGCATTTGGAAGATGTGGAAGAATGTTTGCAGCAGAATACTACAATGTTATTCCAGATATGATAGCTTTAACGAAAGCTTTAGGTGGAGGGTTTCCCATAGGAGCAACTCTTGCAAGGGAAGATCTAAAAGAGTTCACAGAGGGCGAGGAACACACAACTTTTGGAAGTAACCCTATAATGTTTGCAGCGGCTCTTGCAAGCATCGAGGTAATTCAGAGATTAAATCTTCCAAAACGCGCCGAGGAAATGGGTAACTACATTATGGGAAGACTACGGGAAATGCAGGAAACTTACGAGGTGATCGGGGATGTTAGAGGCGCAGGACTATTTATAGGGGTAGAACTAGTAAAAGACAGGAAAACAAAGGAACCGTTAAACTTCTTGAAGGTAGATATGTTTCTAAAGGAGGCTTTTAAGAGAGGAGTTATTTTCGATGTTAGTATGCCAATAATATCGGAAAAAGGACAAATAATTAGAAACGTGATTAAAATTAAGCCTCCACTTACCATAACACGTGAACAAGTAGACAGAGCACTTGAAGTTTTCGAAGAATGCCTGAAAAAGGTTTCCAAATAGCGTAGGAGGGTGAAAGCAACGGTAACATTACCTTCAAACTTTTTTAAGCCATATGTAAAGGAAACTAAGAGATACATGGAAGACGAAGTTAAAAAGTATGGTGCTCACATCCTAAATATGGTATGGCAAAGTAAAGACTTTATCCGCCTCATGGGAAATGAAAACCAATACGGTCCTTCACCTAAAGTTGTAGAAGCTATAAAAAACGCTGCTCAATGGGTTAACAGATATCCCAGCCCTATATATGTTGATCTTATTGAGAAGATAGCCAAATATGCGTCTGTAAAACCTGAAAACATACTTTTAGGCGCAGGTTCGCTTGAAATAATGGATGCAATTTTTAGAGCTTTTTTAGATCCTGGAGACAACGTTATATTATCAGCACCAACGTATAAGCCGTATGTTTTGAGAATAAAGATATGCGGCGGAGTTCCAAGACTAATCCCGATGAGAAAAAATGAAAACGGGTTTTCAAGGGACATGGGAAAAATTTTGCAAGCATTGGACTCTCAAACAAAAGCTATAGTTTTTTTGAATCCTAACAACCCGACTGGAATACCTTTAACCGAAGAGGAACTTGAAAAAGTTTTAGATAAACCAGTACTTATAGTGATAGATGAAGCTTACTACGAGTTCTGCGGGAAAACATTTGTGCCATTTGTAGAGGAAAACGAGAACATCATAGTTATTAGAACTTTATCGAAGGCTTTTGCTTTAGCTGGATTAAGACTTGGATATGCTATTGCGAACCCCAGCCTTGTAGATTATGTTAGTCGTGTACAGTTACCCTTTAGAGTCACGGAACTCACTGCACATGCAGCACTAGCTGCTTTAAACGATATGGAGTACGCAAAGAAAACCATAAAGAAAATAACGGAGGAAAGAGAAAGACTTTTCAGCGAGCTATCGAAAATTGAGGGGTTAAAGCCGTATCCATCGGCGGCAAACTTTATTCTTGTTAAAATTACCCATGAAAAATATTCCGCAGAAAAAGTCTCCTCCCTACTTTTAGGTAAACGTATAATAGTTAGAGGATTCGCCGGAGCACCTGGACTCGAAGACGGCGACTATATACGTATAAGTGTCGGAACTCGTGAACAAAATGATAAACTTATTTCTGCTCTAAAATCTATTTTAGGTGGTGGATAATTTGTCTGAAGAATACATCTTAGTATTTGATATTGGAACTGGAAGCACAAAAGCCACTCTTATCACCGTTGATGGAAAAATAGTTGCATCCACCACGGCGGAATATGGTTTAAGTCACCCATACCCAGGGTGGGCTGAACAAGACCCTGAAGATTGGTGGAAAGCAGTTGTCACGACTACAAGAAACATCCTTAAGCAAAGTAAAATTCCCCCGGAAAACATTGTAGGAATATCCTTTGATGCTCAAATGATCAATGTGATCCCGGTGGATAAGGAAGGAAAACCTCTTAGACCATCTATAATATGGATGGATACTAGAGCAGGGGAAGAATCAAAAGAACTTGAAGAAGAAGTATCTATAATTTTAATGGTTTCTGCAGGTCTTCTACCCATGATATCGGCAAAAGATGTACCTCCACGTATCCTTTGGTTAAAGAAACATGAACCTCAGGTTTTTGAGAAAACCTATAAGTTTCTTGACTGCAAGGATTATCTAATCTATAAGCTTACTGGGAAATATGTTACCGACTGGACTTGCGCTTTCCTTACTGGCATGTTACATGTACGTGACAAAGAGTGGTGTGAAGAGTTTCTCGAATATCTTGGTATAACTGTTGATCAATTACCAGAGCCTCTAAAAACAATAGATGTTGTAGGTACGCTGACTGATGACGCCGCTAAACTTCTAAATCTTCCTAAGGAAATTCCAGTGGTTTGCGGGGCGGGAGATTTACCCGCTACTGCATTAGGTTCCGGTGCAATAGGAAACGGGGAAGCCCATGTTTATATAGGGACTTCTTCGTGGATAGGAGTTCACTTGAAACCAGAAATGTATACCTTGGATCCTGACACTGGTATGGGGACAATTTTTTCAGGAAACCCCGAGAAACTTCTCCTTACAGGGGAAATGGAAAACTCCGGGAACTGTTACAGATGGTTTAGGGACGAACTTGGATATAAAGAGGTAGAAGAAGCTAAAAAAGCGGGTAAAGACCCATACTATGTTCTTGACCATGAAGCTTCAAAAATACCTCCTGGATCGGATAAACTAATATTTTTACCGTGGATACTTGGAGAAAGAGCACCACTACAAGATCACACTGTTCGTGGAGGTTTCATAAACTTATCTCTCAGGCATACACGTGCACATATGGTTAGAGCTGTTCTCGAAGGCGTCGCGTACCATTTAAGATGGATTGTAGACTGCGTAGAAAAGCTTGGATTTAAAATTGAATGGTTAAATGCATGCGGCGGCGGCGCGCAAAGCCCTGTTTGGATGCAAATTCTTGCCGATATTATTGGGAAGGAAATACGTCGAGTACATGCGCCACTTGATGCCCCCTCACTTGGAACCGCAATGATTGTCGGAGTTGGATTAAAACTTTATAAGGATTTTGAAACAGCCGCTAAAAAACTAATTAAAGTGAAAGAAGTGTTTGTTCCAAATGAAGACAATAGAGAGGTGTATGAGAAGCTTTACGGTTGTTTTAAGAAAATTTACGTTAGACTTGAAGATGTATTTTATGAATTAAATGAAAAGGAGGGTGAAATATGAGTAAAGATGTGAAAGTTGAGAAAAAGGACGAATATGAATATTTAGATACCCCAGAAGCATTACCAGAGGGAATAGATCCAGAAGAATTCATCATAGCAACCTACTACGTGTCACTACCCTTCGGTATCGACATAATAAAGATCTCTCAGATGGCAGCAATAGAGCAAAGCACTGGCACTTGGGTTCCAGTCCCTGGAGAAACCCCCGAGGTACGAAGGAGACACGTTGCAAGAGTAATTGCTATTTATGAGATCCCACAATATGAGTGGCATGTCCCCAGCGATGTAAAGTGGAGACAGTACATTATTCAGGTAGCGTTTCCAATTATCAATCTGTGTGGATTTCAAATCCCGATGCTGCTTTCTACTGTTGCAGGAAATATTCTTAGCGGAGGAAAAATTAAACTCTTAGACCTATGGTTCCCAAAAAGCTATCTTAAAGGATTCAAGGGCCCGAAGTTCGGGATAGAAGGTGTAAGAAAACATCTTGGAGTCAAAGAAAGACCCTTACTTAACAATATGATAAAGCCATGTACAGGTTATCCACCGGAAGTAGGAGCACGTCTTTTCTACGAAGCTGCGCTCGGAGGAGTAGACATAGTTAAAGACGATGAACTTTTAGCAAACGCAGATTTTAACAAGGTTGAGGATCGTGTAGTGAAATATATGGAACTAGCAGATAAAGCGTATGAGGAAACCGGAGAAAAAACAATGTATACACCTAACGTTACGGATACGCCACAAAAAACATTGGAACTTGCGGAAAAAGTTATTGAACTCGGCGGCAATGGTCTTATGATAAATTATCTAACCGCTGGATTTGAAGTTATGAGATCATTGGCTGAAGACCCCAGCATAAAGGTACCAATCCTTGCACATATGGACTTTTCTGGAGCTCTCTACGAGGATCCATATTCTGGCTTATCGTCAACACTTGTATTGGCAAAGCTTCCAAGGCTTACTGGAGCGGACATCCTAGTCTATCCAGCACCTTATGGTAAGGCACCATTCTTAAAAGAAAGGTACATTATGATTGGAAAAATGCTTAGATATCCGTTCCAGCACATAAAACCAACATTTCCAATGCCTAGTGGAGGAATAATACCGAATATCGTTCCAAAGATAGTTGAAGATTTTGGGAATGATGTAGTAATTGCAGCTGGTGGTGCAATTCACGCACATCCGATGGGACCTGTTGCAGGTGGAAAAGCGTTTAGACAAGCTATTGAGGCAGCAATGAAAGGTATACCATTGAAAGAATATGCTAAGGAACATGAAGAGCTAAGAGTAGCATTAGAAGCCTGGAGGTCTTCAAAGCTTCTGCCAATCTAAACCTTCATTTTTATTTTTGTTCCAGAAATAAAGAAATAACTTCCTTGCCCATTCAACGAATTCTGGGCTTTCGCTGTAAAAAGTTGTTCCATAATCCATTCTTCCATCTAGGAATGGCAGGTTGAATTCAGCGGACCTGTTATCCACTAAAAGAACAAAAGGCACGCTGTTTAAATACTTGACTTTTACATTTTGAGAAACAGTTTGAGGTAAAGTTGATAATATTTGTTCAATTTTTTCCTTTAAGTTCTTTGGGAACATTAACCGGATCTCTAATCCATGCTCTGCGCATTTTTTA
Organism: uncultured archaeon; assembly: GCA_964476035.1. Lineage (GTDB taxonomy): Archaea > Asgardarchaeota > Baldrarchaeia > Baldrarchaeales > DXJG01 > DXJG01. The sequence goes on along the minus strand of CAYYZD010000087.1, from coordinate 321 downwards.
AATGGCTCAATAAACGCAGATAAAATTCGAGGACTTATAACCCATGAAAACTTTTCTGCCTTTTCTAGCCTTTGCATTGTGAGATTAAATCCTTCAATGGTTCCTTTTACTATGGAGACATCTTTCATCTTTGAAAATTCGATTAGGAAGTGTAAGGGAATCACAGAGATATCATGTTCAAGTAATAAATCTCGATAACTCAGAGAAAAATTAAGAAGCGTAATTATAGGATTTAAAATGTAGCCAATTGATGTAGGCAAATAGGTGTTATCTGGGTGCTTTAAAATTATCCCAAAGGATAGAAGCTTTTTTAAGTGACGA
>CAYYZD010000086.1:0-6925 GCA_964476035.1 uncultured archaeon | reverse complement strand
CACCAGTTTTTGGATAATTTGCCCATATCTGCATGGAAATCTCCGGTATTTTACTTTTATCAATGAATTCGCGCGGAAACATTCCTTCAGGGATTGGCCCCAGTTTTGAATCGAAACGAACTAGTAGAACGCCTTTTAACATGGTTTTTCCTCGCAATTTTGTGGCTCTCTTTTTGAAGAATTATGTTATTACATATATTACTACATTATTATTTTTCAATATTAACTTTACTATAACCTCCATGCTTCTCTAAAAGGTAAAGGGATACATTTCCATGATTTCGAATGAACGACGTTAGCATCTACCGTAGATGCTGAAATAATTCTTATGGACTAAATATCTATTTTAAAATGAGAAATTTAGTGGGATAAAAAAATTAAAATCTATCCATGTAATAGTAGTAGAGAGGTTCCAAAACATAAGAGGTTAGTTAGAGTATTTACCACAAAGATTTGAGGTGTACATTAATGGTCATTGCTTCTTTTGATGTACCAGAAGAATTAATTAGAGCTTTAAGCAAAGGTGGTTTCTCTCTGCTAATAAAAGGCTTAGCTGGAACCGGAAAAACAACATTAGCCTTAGAATTAGTTAAAAAAATGGGAGACGCTGGAACAGGCTATTACGTTTCTACACGAGTATCAAGTAAAAAACTTTTTAAACAGTTTCCATGGATCAAAGGCGATATTCCAGAAGAGAATATTTTGGATGCAAGAAAGCCTCAAATACCAACGGCAATGCCAAAATACGTGCTCTTTGAATATACGGATGAACCTGATTTTCTAAGGGCTTTATATGCAAAGATTGAAAGCTCAAAAAAGCGGCCTGCTACAATCGTGATTGATAGTTTAGACGCGCTTAAAACTAACTTGGAAATTCCGATGGAGAATTTAAGGATAGAGAAAGCTTTGCTGGAAATAGGGGAGGCAAGTGGTTCAAATGTAATATTTATCGTGGAAAGATCTGAATACTTACCTGTAGATTATTTGGTTGATGGGGTTATAACCTTAACTCGTGAAATTATTAATGGAAGGCTTGTGAGGAAAATTATACTTGAAAAGATTAGGGGAGAAGAAATTAAAAAACCTACATTTGTGTTCACTTTGGAAGGTGGAAGATTTAGACATTTCAGAGAAATTCCAGTTTTATTTCCTGAAAAAGTTGTTAGACCACCGTTGATTACAAGCAACGAAAGAATTTCAACAGGAATAAAGGATTTAAATGACTTGCTTGCTGGAGGATTTGAAAGAAGTAGTTTCAATCTCTTAGAGATTGGAAGAGAAGTTGGATCTTATTATTCGTGGATTTTACGTTCATTTATAGCAAGTCTTATCCAGCATAAAATTCCAGTAATCATCGTTCCTTGCGAAGGAGAGTCAACGGAAGAAATACGGAGATGGGTTGCTCCTTTCGTTGGAGAAGACAATTTTAACTTGTATGTTAAAGTTGTTGATTTCAGAGAAACTGAAGAGGAGAAACCTTATATCATAGGGATACCTGGAAAGGATATTAATGAGGATTACCAGCTGGTTTTAAAAGAAGCAAGACATTTAATGGAGGTAGCTGGCAGTGAACACGTAGCCGTCATTCTCGGCGTCGACACATTAGAGTATCATTATGGTGTTCGTGGGGCCCATAGGATGCTTGTCCGTGCATCTATATATTCGAGAACTGGAAACCTTTTAGTTATGACTATAGCAAAGTACGGTCAGGAACTTATCAAAGCGCTTAATCATATGGCTACAACTCACTTTAAATTGGAAAACATTGAGGGAACCATTGTAATGTATGGGCTTGTACCTAGAACGGAGATGTATGCTGTAACCGTAAGTACCGAGAAGGGATATATCGAAACACGTCTTATTCCAATAGAATAATCAGACGTGGTTAATGGAAATGTTAAAAGGAGTACTTTTAGTTAAATTTGACTATAAGTTGGGGCCTATAGCAGAAGCTATGTTTCCCGAAGGTTTCATCCCCCATGAAAAGCTTTGGAACGTTGCGCTTGATGTGTGGACAAGTAGTGGTGCAAAAGATTTGAGTGAAGCTAAAGGCTGTACACAAGCTCTTTTCCACAATTTGGGTATGATTGCATGCACCTATTTTGGGGAGGCAGAAAAAGTTGGTCATTACGCATTAACGGTGTTTTTTGATAGTAAGAGCGGTGATCAGACTTGGCATATGCTGAAAGAAATTGAGAACATTTTAAAAAATGGTATTAACGACCTTGGTAACAATGTACCACCAGACCTTGTTGTTAAAAATGTTTATAATTTCGTTGGAGACTTAATTGCAAAAAGGAAAGTCCTAAAGGCACCTACTCATGTTTTTATAATGTTTAGAGATCTTTTCAGTACTTTAAGTATGCTAATAGATATTGTCTCGATTTTGGATGAAAATTCTAAAAGAATGATACTGCCTACTCTTGAGGTTCATGTGGAAAGATTGGCCGAATTGGCTTTATTTCTTGGCGGAAGAGATGTAGTAAGAGATCTTATCAGAAGCATTATGGAAAAACTCTGATTTAAAGATTACTTCTAGCTTGTTTATGTCTGTCGGTTTTATCAATTTCACAGTTATTGTATGTGCATTTTGCACATATCCCCATTGATGTCCAGCAGATTGGACATATTTTATATGAAAAGTTTTTTATTGAAATTGATAGTATGTTGTTCCCACATCTAGGACATATTTTCGTTTTGAGCATTCTAATGGATCCTCTTCGAGGCAAGGGGCGAGTTTCATTGCAAGCTATGCATTTTATGTACCGCTTGCCTGTCTTTCCTTTTCTCAGGATCATTGGTTGACCGCAACTTGGACATTTAGCATATACATCTGTAACTGTGCTTTCTTTCAACATCTTATCAACAGTCTTCTCAATTTCTTTAACTATTTTTGCTTTGTTTTCTCTAAGTTTGTCAAACATGTTTAAGAATTCTTCTCTAGCGTCTTCAACAACACTGCTCCAATTAATTGATCCATCCATGACTTTTTGAAGCATTTCTTCTATTTTAGCAGTAAATTTTGGGAGAACGAAGTCTGGCCATATCTTCTCTAAATTAGAAGCTAAAATCCATCCTATCTCAGAACAATATAGGCTTTTCCCCTTTCTAACGATGTAGCCTCGTTTTTTGTTGGTTTCTATGTGTTGTGGCCTTGTTGATTTTGTTCCTAGATTTAATTTTTGCATAGTGGCTATTAGATTGCTTTCGGTTAGTCTTGGAGGAGGCTTTGTTTTCTTTTCTTCTATGAAAATTTTTCTAATTGGATATCGATTTTTTGTTGCAAGTTCTGGTAATTTTGATAGAGGTGTGTATTCTTTTCCTGCCCATGGCCAAACTTTCATAAATCCTCTTTCTAAAAGCACAGTTATATTGGCCGTAAATTTTTCTTTGTTTATTAGGAAAAGTAAATCTATTTTAAGTTCTTTTGCAGGCGGCATGAAAAGCGCAAGATATCTTCTAACGATGATATTATATATTTCCCAGTGGTTTCGTGTTTTAAATCTTGGATCTCCGGGTTCAGCAACATCTATTGGCGTGATAGGCTCATGATCTCCTTTAAATACTTTGCCCTGTCTGGGTTGGAGAACATTCTTTCTTAGAATTTCCTCAGCATAGACGCCATATATTCTACTTTTTAGAAATTTTGATATCAACTCTCGATGCGGAAATGACTGAGAATAACGATCTGTATCTGTTCTTGGATAGCTTATTAAGGCATCTAGGTAGAGGTCTTCCATTATTTTCATGGCTGTTTTAGCTGTTATTGGAAGAATTTTCGTTGTCGTTTTCAATGCTTTTGTGGTATTAAATGGGGTTGGGGGTTGAACATAAACTTCTTTTCGTCTAACATCCTCCAATATTGCATATTTCTCTTCCTTGACTCTATTGTATATGGTTGTTACGAGTTTTTTGTCTTTAAACGGAGAATCTACATGTCTTGCTTTTATAATCGCTCCATGAACATTTATTTCTGCTAAAAGATTCCAATAAGGTTCCGGTACAAAGTTCTTGATTTCTTTTTCTCTACTATATATGAGGTAGAGAGTTGGTGTTTGAACTCGTCCAACACTAATTACATTGGTTCCTATGTGTTTTAGAAACGGTTTTAATGCTAGTGTAAGTTCTCTTGTAGCGGCAAAACCTATTAGGGCATCTATTTGTCTTCTAGCTTCAACTGCATATGCCCAAGTCCACTTAGGCTCAATAAGGTTTCTAAAAGCTTCACAAATATCGCTTGGGATTAACGTATGAAGCCAGAGACGTTTAGGTTTAAGTTTTGGATTTACCTCTCTAATAATTTCCCAAGCTTCAAAAGCAATGTTTTCCCCTTCTTCGTCAGCATCTGTCGCGAAAATTAGATCATCGCACTGCTTTGCCAGAGTCCTTAATAATTCAACGTACTTCTTTTCTTTATATATCTTTTTTAGAGAATTTTTGTCTAATAATATGAGTTTAGGATCGTTTTGAGACCATTTTTCATATTTCGTTTTAGTCGAGTACTCCGTAATATGTCCACGAAGAGGAACAATAATAATATTGGACCTATTAGTTTTAACGATAAAAACTGGAACATTATTAATAGTTCTCTTTCCAACTTTACCGAGAGCTTTTGCAATAGCCAAAGCTTGCTTATATTTTTCTGAAATCATTAAAATTTGATGGGTTTTCAAGCTTTACGACCTTCATAATATATGTGAGTATAATAAATGCTTTTAGGGATTTTTAATTAGGTATTATGGTGTTTGTGGATCTATTGACCCTTAAACAATATTATTTTGGGATATTAAAGGTTTCCAGTTAGTCCCAAAAATTTATTCCTAAATGTTTTAAAATAAGATTTAAGGATAGCACATTTTTAGTGAGGAGAGTCAATTTAATGAGCTTGTTAAGGAGCGGAGTAGTGCGATTTATCGGGTTTGTAAGAAAAGTTGAAGGTGATATAAGTGTAATTGAAATTTTTAGAGAATTTTCTGATGGTTTGTGCCGCTTAAATGAGTTTTCTCATGCTTTTATACTTTATTGGCTCCATTTAAGAGATGATGAAAAGTTTAGGAACGTCTTGAAGGTTCATCCTAAGGGATGTACGGATCTACCTGAGGTGGGTGTTTTTGCGTCTAGAAGCCCAAATAGACCTAATCCTATAGGTCTAACAGTTGTCGAATTGGTGGAAGTAAAAAATAATGTATTAATCGTAAAAGGGCTTGACGCGCTACCCGGATCGCCAATAATTGATATTAAACCCTATTTAAAGAGAGATTGCAAAAGTAGAGTAATACAACCTAATTGGCTAGAAAAGCACAAGAAAATAGGCATGTAAGTCTACTGTTCTGCTCCGCAGTATGGGCAGAATTTTGAACTGGCTGGTATGCTTGCTTTACATCTATGACAAAATTTTTCTTCCTCTTCTGGTATTTTACGGGTTCTTAAAGATGATAGTACGCTGTCTATTTTTCTTATGACTTCTATAACCTTTTTTCTTGCGTTGTTGATTCTTCTGTGCCTTAAAAAGTCTACAAAAATATTATCAAAAGCGACGTCAAGGAACATTCCGAAAAAGTTATCATCTATTTCTAAGTCTACATCGCCAATATGTTCCTGAACTTGTGCTATTATTTGTTTTGCGCGCCGTATTTCACTTAATGCTTCGCTGAATCTTGCATGCTCCATGAGGTCAGCAAAGAAGCTCATACTCCCCCCAAGGAACATGTCTAAAAATGACCAATTTCTAGAAGACTTAAGTTTTTGTAATGCTTTTACTAAGTGCTCTCTTGCTTCTAACAGTTTAATTCTAACTTTTTCATGGTTCCACGCCAAGCCTTAACCTCCAAATGAAACTAAAGGTTTTTCAAAGTTTAATTTTAACAGATTTCACATTTATTTAATGGTAAAATTGAAATATAAAGACTACGGTAGCAAGCTCTAAAATTTTAAGAATATCTAAGTTTCCTTTTTCAAATTTGTTGATTAGCTTTATCTATTTACCACTTTACGTTTTTGTCAATCAAAACATTCCCTCATATTTACACATTTTTATCGTTATTCACAACCAAGAAAGGAATAAATAATAATATTTTTTCCCTTTAGTATAATTTTTTTATCAAAAAGTGAAGTTTATATTGGAATGCATTCATAGTTTCCTAGGTGAGTCATGTGGAGTTAACCAAGGCAAAGGCGATATCGATTCTTATTATTATATTTGGTATTTCATTAACTAGCTATTACGTTTACTCTATGTATTTTGTTGAGGCCGAAATTGTTATAGGATATTTAGAGGCTGATTTACATCATTTGGCTTTGTTTGTTGCGTTAGAGAGAGGTTGGTTTGAAGAAGAGGGGTTAAGAATATCGACTCGTGTATATTCTAACGGTATGTCCGAAATGGATGGATTCAAAGCCAATGAAATCGTTATAGGATATTTAGGTATTGCTCCTGCATTAATTAAGAAAATTAATGCGAATATTGATATCACGGTGATTGCTGCTGTAAATGTTAATGGTAGCGCAATAATTGTCGGCAAGGATTCTCAAATTGAAGCTAGAGGATTTAGCTGGTAAGAATATTGCGATACCTGGTTACGGGACTGTCCAACATTTTCTATTGTTATTAGCATTAGAGAAAGCTAATCTTTCGGACAGAAGTGTTAATGTTACTCGAAGTTTTGGTCCTTCGAATATGGAATTGATGCTTAGTAGTGGTCAGATTGATGGTTTTACAGCATGGGAACCGTTTTGCGCAGATGCAGTTACTAAAAATATTGGTGTTTATCTTGGTGAACTACCTCTCGCTTTCGCGGGGGGTTCCTGCTTCATCCATCGGCACTTACCGTCATTGGGAGCCTAGTTGTTGGCTGTCTTGGGCAGAGGTGCCGATGTCGGGTTTCCTTTAATCATCGACCGTGCACGGGCTTAACTTCGGGCTGTC
>CAYYZD010000085.1:0-6962 GCA_964476035.1 uncultured archaeon | reverse complement strand
TTGAAGGCATGTCAGTTCCATGGGGAACAGAACAAGCAATAAAAGCAATCGGAAAAGTTCCCGATGTCATTTACCATGAAGGTGATTGGGGCAAAGAGCCTATGATAGTCCTACTTGGAAAAAACGCAACAGATCTCGCCAAACTTGCAATTAAACTTGCTCAAAAACTAGAATAAACTTGAGCAATGGATGAACATAATAAAACCTAACAATTAAGGTGTTTTAAACAACGTTATTCACGATTTAAAAGCCTAACATCATTCCACAAGGTCGATAACCGTATATTTGATTAGAATCTCTCGGAAAGCTTAAACCTTCTCCTTTGCTTTAAAGTAGAACCTTCCTATAAAAGGTGAGAAAAGTGGTTCATAGAAAATTTATAGTCAGACAAATTTCTCTTGCCGCAATGTTAATTGCCCTAGGCGTAGTTCTCGCACCAATGCTATGGTTTCCTTTCCTTACAACGAAAGCTTATCCAGGCCAACATGCAGTAAATGTCCTAGCAGGTGTGTTACTGGGACCCTTATGGGCAGCCTTCATAGCCTTCTGTATTGGTGTCATTAGAATGGGCCTAGGTATAGGAACTATATACTCTATGCCTGGGGGAATACCTGGAGGAGTTGTTGTAGGTATTTTTTACTCTGTGTTTAAAAAATTTAAAATAAAACACCCTGAAATTGCAGCTTTCACCGAGCCGATAGGTACTGTGATTATAGGGGGCACCTTAGCATTGATCCTAGTAGCACCACTAATTGGAGACATAAGGCTAATCGGTATTCCGCTTCTCATATTCTGGATGGGATGGGCTGTTAGCTCGATTCCAGGCTGCATTATGGGATTTATTTTGGTGGAGGCTCTTAAACTTGCAGGAATCACCAGAGAAACTTTTTGTGAATGAATTATTAAAAAGAAAGGTGCTAATAGTGGGGGATGTAGGAACCGGGAAAACAGCGCTTACAGCTCAAATACTTGAAAAACTTATCGATTTAGGTTTAGAAAACGACATCACAATAATTGATATGGCACCAAAAACCTTTTTTATCTATGGTAAGCGAATTGGAGGTAGACTAGACGAATACACCGACCTAGTTAAAAAAGTGAAATATTTGACACCCACCATTATTTATGCCCCCAGACTAACTTCTAAAGATGCTCAAGAACTCCTATACTTTATAAATGAGAACCTAAAAAACTTAGATCCACTAATTGATGAATATATTGAGAATCCAACAAAAATATTAATAATTAACGACTTATCCATATATTTCCACGCAGGTGAACTATCTAAAATACTTCAATGCATAAGTAAAGCGGAAACCTTTTTAGCCAACAGTTACTACGGCGAAACTATAAAAAACGACTTTGAAACGGGAGTTTCTTATAGAGAAAAAACTCTTGTAGAAAGCCTGATGAAATATGTGGATAAGGTAATTATGTTAAGAGAAAACTACCACTTTGAAATAATCTAATTTTCAATAATAATTTTATGAAGTATGGCACTTATTTAAGAAACTGCAGCCGAGGGAGTTCAAAAATCGATTAACTAAGTGTAGCATAAAATAAGGTCGCGCGTAAACTGGTAATTGCGTTGAAGGTAAGGACGTCAAAGTAATTTAAGAGAATGAAAGAAAATATTATGTACTTGGAAAGGGTAATCAGAAACCTAGATTGTTGGTTGGTGGTGAAATGTGAAGGTTCTAAACAAGTTCATTGAAGAGTTACTCGATCAGTTAGAGGGGAACATCAAGAAAATTGATAGAAAACAAGTCGAGGATGTTCTAAAAGTATTGCAAGGTGCTAAACGAGTGATAACTGTTGGTATGGGCAGATCGGCTGTAGTAGCCCGAAACCTTGCTATCAGACTTTTACAAGCTGGATTTAATGTTATATCAATTAGAGAAGATTTAATAGGCCTTGTTCCAATGATAAGAGGTGGAGAGGACGTAGTTGTTGCTATTTCAGGATCAGGGGAAACAGAAGAGGTCATTACGATATGCAAAGTCGCTAAGGAAAGAGGAGCAAAAATAGTAGCAGTAACGTCTTTTCCCGACTCTACACTAGGAAAACTATCTGATTACATACTTTGCATTGGTGGTAGAACAAGGAGATGGAAATATAGGGGATTCTTAGAAAGAGAAGTTGAAGGTGAAAGAGAACCTCTCTCACCTTCAGGTTCTCTCTTTGAAGTAAGCTCAATCATAGTATTAGAAGGACTAGTAGCAGAGCTTGTTTACTCGAAACAGGGTAGAGGAGGCTGAAATATTGAATAAAATTAAAGATCTCGTAAAGCAGTTTTTAGAATCTTCAAATGAAGTAATAAGCCAATTAGACAGCAAAGTTATCAAAAACTTCACTGAACAGTTAAAAAAAGCTAAACGTGTATATACGGTTGGAGTAGGGTCACTTGGACTTCTTGCCAAAGGATTTACCACAAAACTCACATATTTAGGTTACGAAACATATTTTATTGGCGAAACGCTTATGCCCTCTCCAGGTAAGAACGATCTTTTAATAGCGATTTCTGAGAGCGGCGAAGCAGACTACACCGTAAGAGCTGCCCGCATCGCAAAAAATCTTGGGGCAACAGTCGTAGCTATAACATCTTGTCCCCAATCAACTTTAGGAAAACTAGCTGACTTAAATATAGAAATCAAATGGAAAGAAGAAATACCAAAAGATGAACTTAAAGAACGTGAAGGAGAACTTCTAACGCCAAACTCAAGCTTATTCGAGATAACAACGCTTGTACTTCTAAATGCAATTATGTCTGAACTCGCCGATAAAAAAATCAAAATAAAGGGACAAACAAAAATACAACATAACTAACGTGAATTCTCAAAAGAAAACAAAACGCAGAGGTAGAACACTATAAGTAACCGATTATCATATTTTATCTTTTACAGCTTCTACGATTCTGGAAACTTCAACCTTTTCCTGCAACCTGGTTTTCATATCCCTCAGAACCAGATATCCCTCTTTAAGATCTTTTGGACCTACAATGATCACAAAAGGAATTCCTCTTTTATCGGCATACTCGAGAGATTTATCCAATTTTCGCCTCATTAGATCTATGTCTGTTGGTATGTTTTCACGCCTCAACTTTTGAGCTATTTTTATGGCTTCCAACCTAGCTTCTTCTTTCGCAGGAATGACGTAAATCTTAGTTAATGTCTCTTCTTTTGAAACACTGCTTTCTAAAACTTCCATAATTCTTTCAACGCCCAAAGAAACACCAGTAGCGGGGATGTGGGGTCCGCCGTAGAGTTCGATCAAATTGTCGTATCTACCTCCTCCTGCTATTGCAAGTCTAAATTGCTCTCCGCTTGGGCTCTCCTTTAAAACATATTCAAATATGGGACCAGTATAGTAGTCTAATCCTCTAACTATGCTTAGATCTATTTTAACATAGTTACGGGCGTTGTAAGCCTCTAAAATGCCTAGAATACTGATTAATTCTTCTACTCCCTCTTCCCCTACTTTTAACCCCTTTAAAAGACTTCTAACTTTTTCAAGTACTTCCACATCTTCACCATTCATTGAAATGAACTCTAATAGTTTTTCCGATATGTTTTTGGGAATACCCTTTGAGGAAAGTTCTTCCTTAACTCCCTCTAGCCCTATCTTATCCAGCTTATCAATAGATCTAAATGCATCCAAAACTTTATCGCTTGGAACGCCTGCTTTAAGAGCCATGCCCTCCAATATCTTCCTATTGTTTAACCTAACCTCAATATTACTTAATCCTAAAGCCTTTAGAGCATCTACACCAACAGCAATTACCTCAGCATCAGCATCAGGTAACGGTGAACCTGCAATATCTGCATCAGCCTGCCAAAATTCACGATACCTACCAGTTTGAGGCCTTTCATACCTCCAAACACGAGAAATACAATACCTCTTAAACGGCTTTGGAAGATATGGGTTCTGAGCTACAACTCTCGCGAAAGGTACAGTTAAATCAAATCTTAAACCAACATCACGCCCACCTTTATCTTTAAACTTAAATATTTGCTTTTCCACGTCTTCTCCACACTTTCTAGATAAAACTTCCCAATACTCAATTGCGGGAGTTTCTAAAGGTTCAAACCCATAACTTTCGAAAACCTTTCTTATAATACGAAGTACCTTTTCTCTCTTTATCATATCCCGCGGTAAGAAGTCTCTCATACCTCTTAAAGTTCTAAACTCCTTCAAAGTACCCACCACTACAATTAACTTAACAACTAAGTGTACCAACAATATTTAAACTTCAACCTTTAAAGCACAAACAATTGGGAGCTATACTTGAAGTTTACTTAAATTAATCAACGTTATTCACCGACCACCTGTACTATTAGACGTCGAGATCTAGGCCTTACATCTAACTCCACAAAAACTATCTGCTGCCACGTTCCCAAGATCAAGTTACCATTGGCAATAGGCACCGATAAACTTGGACCTAAAATTGAAGCCCTTAAGTGGCTATGACCATTTATGGGATGCCTATAACGACCAGTCTTCGGTACAAGCTTCTCTAAAACATCCTTAAAATCCTGAACAAGGTTTGGCTCAAATTCAATTGTTGTTATAGCACCAGTAGCCCCTGGAATAAACACCGTAACCAAACCATTCTTTATTCCAGAATCTTTAACCACTCCTTCAACCATGCCAGTTATATCTATAACATCAATTTCACCCATCGTTTTAATATGGAGCTCCTTTTTTATCACCTTCATCCATAACACCCTCCTTAAACTTTCTGTAAAATTCGCAAAATCTGGTAATCGGACATTCATTACACAAAGGTTCTCTGCTCCTACAAACATTTCTACCATGTAATATTAAAAGTATATGTGCAGTAGCATATTTCCCGCGTGGGAGCGTCTTTTCCCAAGCATGTCTAATTTTCTCATAGTCGGGCTTTCCCTTAACTATTCCTAATCTTTTAGAAACTCTCATAATATGGGTGTCAACCGGGAACACTGGCTTATTAGCTGCAAAAAGCAAAATAACATCTGCGGTTTTAAAACCTACCCCGGGAAGACTTAAAAGTTCTTTTCTGGCATCCTCTAGGGGTAAATTCAAAATTCTACCCAAATCACCACCATATTTCTCCACAATGATCTTTGAGATTTCTCTAATTCTGACGCTTTTCATGTTATACAAACCAGCTACCCGAATGCTTTCTTTTATACTTTCAAGATCAGCCCTAACAATACTTTGAGGAGTAATACCAATTTTCCCTTCTAATCTTTCTACCGCTTTTTTAACATTTATCCAACTAGTTCTTTGAGAAAGGATTGTAGAAACCAAAATTTTAAACGGGTCGCGGATTTCCCACTTCCAAGGAACATACACTTTCTCCAAAACCTCGATAACCTCCCGCATCGCCCTTCCTTCCATCTTTACAACACCACGCAAAGATAATAAGTGACACCATTATACAACATATTTTAGTGTTCATGTATTAGAATGAACAAATAGTTTAATAATAGATTAAAATGTCATCGCCACATTCAATATAAACTAGTATGTGGAAGGAGGTTTATGTGCCAAATCATAGCTTTTTGTATTCTCAGCTTACTTGGTGTTCTTTCTCTTATTCATGGTCTTGAAATCAATACCAGAAGTGACAGAAGAGAGTTACTTTCATCTATACTTACAGCAATCATTCTTTTTTATCTCGCAATCAACATCTACTTAAAAGTTACAGGCTTCCTTCCACTGGTCATAACTTTGAGCATACCTATAACTATGCTTCTTGTCGTAGCGCTAAATGCATTTAAATCTTCATTTCAAAAAGTAAAATTACGCATCGGAAGATATGTAAAGGATAGCAAGACAAGGGAAGTTCTTCGAAAACTTTTTCATTTACTTTCCCTTGTTCTTATCGTAACTTACATATATTTTGGTGAAGAAATAACAGTCCAAATAACGTATCTTGCTCTCATTTTCTTTTATCTCACAGATATTTTAAGATTCTGGATACCAAGATACTATCCCTTCACAATTATGGCTGACTTAATCTTAAGAAAAGGGGAGACACAGAAAATAGGGCCACACACCTACTATGTTATCAGTGCAAGTCTCGCATTTGTGTTATTTTCCACATATACGGCTGTAGCCGCACTGATAGCAGCAGCAATAGGAGATGCTTCAGCAGCAATAGCTGGAAAAACTTTAGGGAGACACAAATTACCGTGGAAAAGGGAAAAGACTGTCGAAGGATCAATAGCAGCTTTCGCAACAACTTTCATTACTCTCACTATGTTAACAGTAATTGAAAAAGCTCTGATAGGAGCGTTACTACTCCTAGCCATAGACCTTATAGATCCACCCATTAACGACAATCTTCTCAATGGTTTAGCCATAGCAGCTGGTCTAACATTACTTTAGGTTCACTAAAATTAAATATCAAGTCTTTAATCTCGAATTTAATTGTATGCTAATAGTCTATCTTCTTGAAATGAAACTTCAGCCCAAGAATGATTTAAGCGAAGTTAAAACCGGATTAAAGTTCAAACTTCTTTCTTTACCATGTATAAAGAGCGCTTAAACTTTAATCATTACACCTCACATGTTTTGTGATGTACCAATATTTTTACGTAATGTTTAAATAATAATGAAAGGTTCAATTCTAACTACAGCCATACATAATTTATTGACGCCTCTAAATCAATTAACCTACATAATATTCACGAATTTTACTACATCCATAAACCTTAAAATATCACACTTTAAATAAAACCATAAGACGGGAGTGAAACCCATGGTTAGAATAAAACAACCAGAGGAAGTAATCGAACTAGTAACAAGAGGACCATTTGAAACAAAACGAATATTCAGTATAGTCGCTCACATCGACCATGGAAAAACCACAACAACAGACTATCTACTAAGAAGAGCAGGTTTAATGTCATTTGACGCTGCAGGACAAGTACTAATGACAGACTACGACGAAGAAGAACAGCAAAGAGGAATAA
>CAYYZD010000084.1:0-6969 GCA_964476035.1 uncultured archaeon | reverse complement strand
TAAAGGTGATTTGAATGTAACACAGTATCTGCTAGATAGAGGTATGTTTGTCCCATTGACAGGGCCAACGCTGAAAATTAGCTTGTTTTCCGGGCTAAGAGGATCTATGTTTGGCTTTACTTCATCGTAGAGAATTTTTGCACCGAGACCTTTCCCACCAATATAGAGCTTAAGAATCTTCTCGCTTAACTCTTCTTCTGCAACTTTAAGCTTAGTTAAGTTTACACGAAGGATTTTACCCGTATAACCGTACATTTTCCTCTCTCTCCTCCAAGTACCTAGGCTTGTAAATAATTAAATATTAAGAGGCTACGGGCATATTTTATCTTTTTTATTAAATTTATCTCTTTAAAAGCATAAAACTATTAAAAATTTCAGTTTTAAACAGTTACCAAATCTGATATTAAACAATGGTTCTGCGGAATCGAAACGAAAATAAACCTACTACAATTTAGGAGGCTTCACCACGTTCAATGTAACAGTGACGAGATGTGTGTAACTAGAGTTGAATTTATTAATCTAATGACAAATAGTTACTGGTAGATGCCACCCGAACAAAACGATGAGATATAAGGTCGAGGATGTGTTCGGTGTGGCCCTCCTAGTCACCTCTCATTTATTATGTTTCAGAGTGCTGTTAACTAGGGTTTTATTTCTTCTAGAGATATCTTCCCCGCTTGTAATGGATTGTGGTACTCTTTACTGTATTTGTTTAGGTCTTTGATGTATTTGAATGGGTAGATTATGTCACAGGGGTAGTGTTTTTTGGATATGCCAATTAGAGAAATATTGTTGCTAAGTTTTTTGAGTAGGGAGATCCAGCGGGAGAGTGGAACTTCATCTGGGGTTGAGGTGAAGTTTGGAATTAATGTTAAGAAGATTTTGGGGTTTTCAACGGTTTTTACATGATTTATCTTTTTTACCATTTTCTCTGCGAATTGAAAGCTACTTTCACAGTTGAACGGTAACCATATGGGTACGCTGGATGTTTTTATGTTGAATAGTGGATTTATGCATGTAAAGCAGTCGAAAAAGAAGTTTTTTACTTCTTTATTTGTTTTCTTTAACATTTCGGTAAATAAGTTGAAAACTATTTCACTAACTTTTTCTGGATGGTTAACGTGAACTTTGTAGAAGTTAAATCCATTTTCATCAGCGAACTCTTTTGTTTCTTCTTCTAGGTAACTTACGGTTCCCCATTCGCTTTCAGGATATATTTCCAATGGATATTCATTATTTAAATTCCACGAGTCTACTTTAGATTTTTGTGAACGTAGCCATCTTCTTAGTCTTTCGGAGCCGAAAAGGTATTCGTCTGGGGTTATGCCTCCAAGGCCACCTACTTGGAAAGTAATGTTATCTTCGATTCTGTAATGTTTCCACATATATTTTACGTCAAGGAAGATTATTGTACCTTCGTTTTTCAGGTGTTTTAACATAAATTGCCGGTAAGCTTGGGGTAATCTCCGTATTTTAAATCTAATTGTATCTAGGTATTTTAAAAGAAATCTATCATGTACTGGGTCGTAGTGAATAATGGTTTCAATGTCTTTGCCATTTACTTCATTTAATTTTCGTGCAACAGTGAGACCTGATTTAAGTACTTCACGAATATCATCAGGGTTTCTTTCTTTTTCTTTAACAATTAGTAAAAAATGTTGTGTTAGGAAAGGAGCGTTTAAAAGAGATGCAAGATGGGATGCAGCGCCACTGGGTGCTCCTATAATCACATAATCAAATTTAAAATCAGCTGGGAAACTGTACTGCGAGATTACCCAGTTTGCAGCATTTTCAATCGTTGCGTATTTGATTAAGGATTTTTGGATTCCAAAATTTTTGAGATTAAATGTAGCTAGCCAAGTTCGAATCTTCTTTCCGAAAATTGAGAGAAGTTTTGCGAAAAACTCTAGTTTCGAATTCACTTCAAATGGATCTAAGAACTTGTTGGAAATAACTGCAGATGTCGCAGTTACCGTTGCAGATGAAGAGTCTATGCCTTTAAACAATGAATCAGGAACTTTTCCACTATTCATTTAAATATCTCCAATAGACAGATTTAATGCCTCCAATAGCTCATATGCCATGATGAAAATATAAATAGAGTTGTTAACTAGTATGTTGCTGCTTTTCTAAGAATTTTCGCAGAGAACACTATAAACGATATTGCTGTGTATATTGCAGTCCATATTGTTAGCAATAGTAAATCTGGTAGAACATCTATGGGTGAATAAATATCTGCTAACATTAGAGATTTTCTTAAACCCGTGATTGCACTGCGCCAAGGTATAAGGTCCATGACTGTGAATTCTCGCCCAAATAAGTTCCCTAATACTGGGTTTTGTATTGGAAAGTATCCTGCTATCATTAGAGAGACTGTTATTAAAATCATTAAGACAATATGATTAGCTATTTCTTTTTTGGTTAACGATGCTATAATTATGCTGAAACTGGCTGTAAGTATTCCTGCTATAACCAATATGGTTACCGACAGTAGGTAGTCTAGTACTGATCCAGCCACTTTAATATATCCAAGTATTATCGCTGCTGCTAACATTATAATTGCTTGGAATAGAGCTATAATACCCCACGATAATACTATTCCACTGATGTATTCTGTTGAACTGACTTTTGTTAACTTTATTCTCTCTATAAGTCCGCTTGTTAATTCTCTGTGTAACATGTACAAAACAGATACTGCTGCTAACATTATGCTTTGGACTATTTGTCCTGGAACCAGAACAGCAAAGTACATTTTTGTGAAACTTTCTTTTAACCCTTCTTTTCCACCTATCCTCTCAAATTCCACTTGAAATGTCTGTTCCATTGCTGATGAAAAACTTTCACTGTTAATGTTGATGGTTATGTTGTATTTTTGTGAGAGATAATTAGCATAGTATGTTGTGAACTTGTTTGCCTCTCTGAAGACAAAATTAATTAAGTATTTCCATGTTAATTCGTAGGTTTGTGTTGCTTTGGAATACGTGGGATCACTTATTATTGTTATCTTAATTTTGTACGTTAAATTAGAAAAACTGGATAGCTCCGTCAATGCTGCCCAATACCTGCTCGCTAACTCGTAGTTTCCCAGTTCGTAAGCGTTGTTAGCCTCATTGCTAATGATGCCCACGAGTGTTAAATATGTAATCGACTTTAAGGCGTTAATAACATTTTTCGAAAAATTGCTTGGTGCTTCTACTACCGCTGCTACTTCGAGTTTTCCAGTTTTTTGTTCAGCTTCTTCTCTGCTACTTATGTTTACAATGTTGAAAACACTTGTATTGGTACCCTCGTACTTTAGACCGCTAAGATAATTGTAAAATTTTTCTCCAAAATTAGTTTGGTAGGTCTTTTCGCCAATCGCGTATTTTACTGGAACATCGTTGTTTAGAAAACCGATTTTTATCGGCTCCACCTTTGAATAAGCAAAACCTGTAAAGCTACCATAAATTATCATGAAAACAAGTGGAAAACCTATAATATACGTATAGAGTTCTTTTGTTCGCGTTACAGATTTAAATTTGTGAATGATTATACTTAGAATTGTCATATTATCCACCTCCTAGGAATTGACCGGTTAAAAATAGGAATGCATCCTCAAGACTAGATTTTCTTATTGATAAAGCCAATATTTTATCATATAGAAGTTTATCGGATCTTATTTTTTCTATTGTTGCTGGAAGATTATCTTCTTTAATAATTAGCTTATCACCTGCTCTAGCTATGTTTTTTTCATCAACAATTGATGCTAATTTTCTCCATGTGGCTTCATCTACTTCTCTGAACAAAATTTCTAAAACTTCTCTTCCACAGCTTTTAGATTTCAGGTTAGCTGGAGTATCTATTGCCACTATTTCTCCTCTATTAATGATCGCCACTCTGTCTGCTAGTCTCTCCGTTTCTTCAACAATGTGCGTTGTTAATAGAATTGTTTTTCCTAGTTCTTTAAGCTTCTCAAGAGAAGCTAACATTGATGCTCTTGCTCTAGGATCCAAGCCAGCTGTAGGTTCGTCTAAAACAAGTATTTCTGGGTCGTTAATTAAGGCCATTGCTATTGAAAGTTTTCTTTTCATTCCACCGGAAAGCTTTACGGCTAGGCGCCTTCTAGCTTCTAACAGCTCGAATTTCTCCAATAAATCCCTTATTATGTTTTTAAGCGTGTTTTTATCGATTTTATACAGGGAGCCTATTAGGCGAAGGTTCTCCTCCACCGTTAAATGTGGCCAAATGATATTTTCCTGTGGTACATAGCTTAGTTTTAGCCGTACATCGGATTTTAAAAGGTCTTCCCCGCTAACTCCAAGTATGCGTATTTCTCCGCTAGTTGGCTCTAGCTGTCCTGTTATGATCTTTATGAGAGTTGTTTTCCCTGCACCGTTTGGACCTAGTAGAGAGAAGATTTCTCCTTTGTAGACGTCGAATGATACGTTGTTTAATGCCCTCATGTTGTTTTCGTAAACCTTGGTGACTTTCTTCACACTTAACACTACTTGCATAGTTGACCACCTCAAGAATTAAGATAGGTGAATTGTTTTATAAAATATGAAATTTCTCTGGTTTTCAGAGAACTTTGCAGTGCAAAGTAACTGGAATATTTTTAAGTTACCATAAAATACAAGTAGTTTGGTAATCTCCATGGAAGAGAAGGATATTGTAAAAGTAAGGAAATTACTTCAAATAGCAGATATACTAGATGTCTATGGATATTACCTTCTCAGACGGGGAATTGGAAGCTTTTACATAGGAATTGCAGCTACTGTGAGCTTAGGTTTAATATTTTTCTTTTCATTAAAAGCCTCAGGTTCCACTTTCATCATATTAGCTACTTATGTGTTATTTTCTGTTTTTATTTTCGCAATGATAATGATATTGGGTAAACAGTTATTAGAGATCCAGCCAATATATCTGACGTTGCCCGCGCAAAAAGAGCGAAGAAAATATAGAAAATACTATGGGTATTCTTGGATATTACTGTCTACTGTTTACCTTATTTTAATATTTATGACAACAGTTCATGTTATTTCTTCCCAATATTCACCTTTATTTACAGAGGCATTTATTGGATTTGGCCAATTAGGGAATTATATGGCTTCTTCAAAGTCTCCTAAATATCCAGGGAAAGTTCTAAAGGAGTATCTAGTTTTTGGCATAGCTATTCTTTTAGCGTGCCCCATGATAGTTATATGGCCAGAGTATGGATGGTTTATTGTAACAGCGTTTTGCGTATTGGGAAGCTATATATTCGGTGTTTACATAATTGTAACTGCTAACCGTGTCTTAAGAAAGGGGCAAATGAATGAATGAAGAGCTTCTCAAGAGCTTGGCAAGATTATCAAAAGTGGATAAAGTTCTTAGCTCACCTACAAGATTAGCTATAATGATATTGCTTTATTTGAAAACAGCGGTGAAATTTACAGAACTACAAAACGCGTTAGGACTTACTCCAGGTAATTTATCTAGTCATTTAAAGAAATTGGAAAACGTAAGATATATAGTGGTTAAAAAGGGTTTTCTGGAGTTAAGACCTACCACGATAGCCAAAATAACACCTGAAGGCGCGATCGCGGTTAGAAATTTCATGAAAAATATGAAAGATGTGTTGAAAATGTTTTTAGAACAAGCTTGAACCATGGTGAGAGAAATACATTGCGGCTTTTAACACGGTTAATAAAATTCTTGACATTCACCATAAATGTTTATTGTTTCGATGTTTTCAGTTTTTCTATGATTTTTGCTGCATGTTTAATTTCATCAAACATTTTTGTTCTGCTGCTTAAAACAATTATATCGTTTAGAAGCCGTTCAATTACTTCCTTTGACAATTTGTTTTTCTCTGCCAATTTCTCTACAAGTTCGCTATAATTTTCGGCCTTCAACAAAATTACCATATTTGCAATGTCCAGTATTGTTGGTCCCTTTTTTCTCACACCTACTGGTTTTCCAAAGACTTCCATGAGTTCCATTGCAAATTTTTCTGAAGTCTCAATAGAAATAGTTGTTTTTAATGTTAGGTCCTGGTTTAATCCGAAACTTATCCACAGTTTTGCTTTCTCTTCTCCCCTTTCGACACTTAGAATATTTCCTTCTTCATTTAAGATTGCATATTTAAAGTTCCTTTTTAAGTTTTCAAGGAAGTTCTCCAAAGACTTTGTGTTCTCAAATATGTATTTTAGGGACAATTTATTTTTCAACGAATATCACCATAGTTTCAATATAGAAAGTGATAAATAAGATTTGACATCGTATGTTTGGAGATGGTGATCCCATGTTTAACTCTAAAAAAACAAGTTTCTTCGTGATTGCAATTATAGTGTTGTTATTTTTTGCTTTGTTCATATATGGGTCAGAATGGTGGCAAAAACCTGAAGAAGAACAGATTTTCGGAGAATATGATATTGTGTGTTTTGTTTCACCAGATAATAGCTATAAAGTGCTGGTAGACGTGATACGCAGCGCCAATTATACGATTTTTATTGAAATATACTCGATGAGCCACCCCTTTTTAGCAAAAGAGCTCAATGATGCCATCAATAGAGGTGTAAAGGTTACAGTTATTTTTGAACAGCACCATGTCAGCTATTTTGAAAATAGATATACGGAATGGGCGGCATATAATTTAACTATTGCAGGCGCAAGTGTCTACTGGGCAAATGACACAGAATTTCACTATACACATAGCAAATTCATGATCATAGACAATACAACAGTCGTTATTGAAAGCGCCAACTGGGCGAAAACCGGAATTCCAGTTGACCCGTCGTACGGAAACCGTGAATGGGGAATCGTCGTTAGAAATGAAGACCTTGCTCAAGAATTTTTGGAATTATTTATTAATGACCTTACAATTGCTGAACCCTATGTTTTAGAGGAAGAACCTGAATGGCATCCAAGGACATCGGTGAATTCGGGTAGTTATTCTCATCCTTTTGAACCATTTCACTATGTTGGTAATATTAGTGTAAAGGCAGTTTT
>CAYYZD010000083.1:0-7088 GCA_964476035.1 uncultured archaeon | reverse complement strand
GCAAAATTCGCTTTGGAACTGGCCAAAAAATTTAAAGTAATTCCAATAAAACCTAAACCTGGTGAAAGTATCGATCAACTATTAGTACAGCTGGCAAAAAGAAAAAACCATCTAATTTGTACTTGTGACAACGAACTAAGAAGAAAAATTAGAGAAATAGGAGCACCTGTCATATTTCTAAGACAAATGTCACACTTAGTTATTGAGGGAGAAATCCCCTAAATCCTAAAGCATAGATACGATACGAAACACATATAAGCTTGATAAAATACATCAAAACCAATCTTAAAATTTCTC
The DNA here is from genome assembly GCA_964476035.1 of uncultured archaeon. Taxonomy (GTDB): domain Archaea; phylum Asgardarchaeota; class Baldrarchaeia; order Baldrarchaeales; family DXJG01; genus DXJG01. The sequence continues at coordinate 6,791 of CAYYZD010000083.1, read as the reverse complement.
CAATACGTCTTAATTTGTCATTTTCTATTCATACAATTAAATACTTACAATATGGGGGACTGTATCAGCAATGTACAAGCTTGTTAAAGTTGAAGATGTAGTGCGAATCCCACCCAATAAACTCAGCGAACCGATTGAAGATGCGGCTCTGAAAGTACTTAGAAAAGAATTAGAAGGGACGATTGATCCAAAACTAGGATACATTATAGCGATAATAGATGTTGAAGACATCGGTTTGGGAAGAATTATTCCAGGAGATGGTGCTACATATCATGATGTAGTATTCACGGTTCTAACTTTTCAACCAATGTTACAAGAAGTTGTTGAAGGAGAAGTAATAGAGGTACTTAATTTCGGAGTTTTTGTGCGGTTAGGGCCTCTTGATGGATTATGTCACGTTAGTCAAATAACCGATGATTTCATTACATATGATTCAAAAAGATCTGCACTCATAGGAAGAGAAACTGGGAAAGTAATATCTGAAAATGATCGTGTAAGAGCAAGAATAGTTGCTGTAAGTTTAAAAGGCGGGTCAAGGAGTGGAAAACTGGGCTTAACGATGAGACAACCATTCTTAGGGAAAATAGAGTGGATAAAGGAAGAAGTTAAGAGAATAGAGGCAGAAAAGGAGGAAAAGAAAGGTGAAAGAAAAAGCGTGTAGAAGTTGCCATAGAATAGTTACAAACCAAAGCATATGTCCATACTGTAAAACTCACACCCTTTCTGATGACTTCGCTGGGCTTATTATAATAATTGATCCTCAAAAATCTGAAATTGCAAAAAAACTACAAATTACTCAACCTGGAAGATATGCATTTAGAGTACGCTAGGTAGATAACATTGCAACCAATTTTCAAATTACCTGAACATTTACGTAGCAAACTTAAAAAACCCCTAGGCCAACTCATTAAAGGTCCACCAAATATCACAATTAAAGTTGTCAAAGAAATTATCGAAAAATCATATCCCCCTAAAATTATTACAGTAGGAGACATAGTTACATATTCCATAAAGGAACACGGGCTCCCCTTATCAATAGCCATTATAGACCAAAAAACCATGAGAGAAAAGAGCAATGTCACCATCGATTACACCGACATTGAAGTGGTAATCAAAGTAACCAACCCTCCAGCTACCATAACCCTTGATGCTTGGAGAGCCATAGAAAATGCAATGTTAAAGAACAAAGAGGTCATAATACTAGTCGATGGAGAAGAAGACTTATTAGCTCTTCCCGCAATTTATCTCGCACCTGAAGGATCTATCATCCTCTACGGTCAACCAAATGAGGGCATAGTAGTGGTGAAAGCCGATCAAAAAACAAAAGAAGAAATAAAGAAGATCTTATCTGAAATGGAGGGATCAAAGAGTGTCCTTTGAAATAAAAATCATCTCTGAAAAGGAAAATCCTCTATTAGAAAGAAAAGAAATAGAATTTATCATATTACATAGTGGACAAGGTACTCCAAAAAGAGTAGACATACGTAAAAAACTGGCAGCAATACTAAATAAAGACGTAGATTGCGTATATATCGAACACCTATATTCAGAGACGGGAAAACCAGAAACAAAAGGCGAAGCAAGGATATACAAAAGCAAAGAAAAAGCACTGGCTATAGAGCCTAAACATATCATAAAAAGAAATAAAATAGAAAAAGAAGAAAAGAAGGAAGAAAAATAACTATAATTAAGCAAATTCTGGTTTAAAATCTAAAATTAAAAATCCAAATAGTTTATCATCCTGGCAGAAAAGACATAATATTAGTTGGTGTAAATGATCCAAATATAATAGAGGTGATAAAATGTCAAAAACACCCAAAGCAATGATCAGTAAATACTATGAAATCCAAGAAGGAAAAATAATCAGAAAACGAAAATTTTGCCCAAGATGCGGCCCCGGAGTTTTCCTAGCCGAACACAAAGACAGATATTCATGTGGTAAATGCGGATACACGGAATATAAAAGAAAAGAGTAAACCTATAAGGTTCCTAACAAAATCCTATTTTTAATGTTTAAAGAAGTTAAAACGGGATTATCAATGGTACTAATCAAAAAGGGTGCAGAAGCCTGGCTCTTTAGAGAAAAATGGTACGAATTCGAAGTCATAAGAAAATGGAGGATACCTAAAAAATATCGCATCAAAGAACTAGATGAAACCATCCGAACATATAGAACCAAACATGAAGCAAGAATGATATCGGAAGCTCGCAAAAAAGGTATACCTACACCAATAATCCTAATGGTAAACTTATCAGAACCCTCAATCATAATGGAAAATATCAAAGGAAAAACATTAAAGGAAACCTTAGACAGTCTGCCAATAGAAAAAAGAAAAGAAATATGCATAAAAATCGGAGAAAACATAGGAAAAATGCACAAATCAAACATCGTCCATGGAGACCTAACAACATCCAACATCATACTTACCAGCAATGATCGAATAGTTTTTGTTGACTTTGGCTTATCATCTCATTCAAATAGCCTAGAAGATCGTGCAGTAGATCTGCATCTAATGGAAAGGGCGCTGGAAAGTACTCATCATAAAATGGCTAAAAAATACTTTCAATGGATCATTAATGGTTACCGAAAAATTATGAAAGACTATACGGACAAGGTTTTGCATCAAATAAGAGAAATCCGTCTTAGAGGGAGATACGTAGAGGAGAGAAGAGAAAAATGAAAAAGGTTTTCTTTGCCACTAGTAATAAAAACAAATACCTAGAAGCAAAAGCAATCCTTAGAAGCTTTAACATAGAAGTTGAATGGCTAAAAGGAGATTATCCAGAGATACAGGCTGAAAGTTTAGAGGAAATAGCCTCTTTCACCGCGAAATGGGTTGCCGAAAAAACTAAGAAAGCTGTTTTCGTGGAAGATGCAGGTTTATTCATACAGGTTCTGAACGGCTTCCCTGGGCCTTATTCGTCATACGTGTACAAGACACTGGGAAACCACGGTATACTAAAGTTATTAGAGGGAGAAACAAATAGAGAAGCATTTTTCATAAGTGTAATAGCATATTGTGAACCCACGTCTAAGCCAGCTATATTTATCGGAAAAGTAAATGGTACTATCGCATATGAAATAAGAGGGAATAAAGGCTGGGGTTTTGATCCAATATTTATACCGACGGAGGGAGAAGGAAAAACATACGCTGAAATGGGACCAAAGAACAAAAACAAAATATCACATAGAAGAAAATCGCTGGAAAAATTTGGCGCCTGGCTTTCAAAATACTATGAAAAAGAATAAACCTTTATAGCTACTTATCAATATAGCTTTGCTCCTTAAAGCATGTTTAACGCTGAAAAAATGAGAGTTAAATTAAAATTTTAATTGAAAAAATTTTTAAGATGTACGTAATTCTGCTTTTCAGAAACATACAACAACAAGCTACTGCGCCAACTTCCATGAGGTGAAATTGATGGCTAGAATGCATGCTAGGAAGAAGGGTAAATCAAGTTCAACAAGACCGCCAAGGAGAACATCACCAGAATGGGTAAAATATTCCCCTCAGGAGGTCGAGGACTTAGTTGTAAAACTTGCTCGTGAAGGTAATTCTCCAAGTATAATAGGCATAATTTTAAGAGATCAATACGGTATTCCTCTAGTTAAGCAAATAGTTGGAAAAAGCATAACTAAAATCCTAGAAGAAAATAACCTATCTTTACCCTTACCAGAAGATCTTCTAAACCTTATTAGAAGAGCTGTTAATTTAAGAAAGCATCTCGAAGAACATCCAAAAGATTTGCATTCCAAAAGAGGATTGCAACTAATCGAAAGTAAAATACACAGACTTGCAAAATACTATAAACGAGTTAAAAAACTACTGCCAGACTGGAAATACGATCCCAAGAAGGCTGAAATCCTAGTTCGTTAAAATTTGGGGAGTAATTTTGCTTGAAGAAAAATACCCTCAATTTTGGAGAAACGCCCAAGAAATAGCTAAAAACATAAAAGAAAAAATTGAAGAGGGAAAAATAGCTAGAATAATCTCCCATTTTGACGCTGACGGTATTTCTTCGGCTGGAATAATATGTACTGCACTACTTAGATTAGAAGCTGCTTTTCATCTCACCGTAGTTAAACAGTTAACCCCAGAAATCCTCAAAGATCTGGAAGAGGAAAAATATTCGTTTATAATTTTTACAGATGTAGGAAGCGGTCAACTAAACCTTTTGGAAAAACATCTAAAGCAAAAAGAAAAAATCGTAGTTATAGACCACCATCCACCTGTAAAAGCAGACTTTAATTCTTTAGCACATTTTAACCCACATTTTCATGGAATTGATGGCGCAAAGGAAATAAGCGGCTCCGCAACAACTTACGTAGTTGCGCGAGCACTCGACAGAAAAAACGTAGACTTATCATATTTAGCAGTGGTAGGAGCACTGGGGGATAGACAAGACAAAGGAAGCCAATATTCTCTCATAGGAGTAAATAAAGAGATAGTAAATGAAGCCGTTGAGCACAAGATCTTGGAAGCCAAAAAAGACATAAGACTTTTTGGCCGAGAAACGCGGCCAATCCACGTAGCCCTAGAATACACAACAGACCCGTTTATACCCGGATTATCTGGTTGTAGGGAGAGATGCAAATCGTTCATCGAAAATGAAATCAAAATATCACTAAAAGATGAAAATGGAAAGTGGAGAACAATATCAGACCTCTCAATTGAAGAAAAACAAATGTTAGCCTCTAAACTCATAGACTACATGATAATAAACGGCCTAAGCGCCGAAGAAGCTCAAAGCATAATAGGAATGGTATACACCTTTCTAAACGAAGAGAAAGGATCGCCACTAAGAGATGGGAGAGAATTTGCCACTTTACTAAACGCCTGTGGGAGAACTGGGCACCCAGAAATAGGAGTAGCCATATGCATGGGCGATAGAAGAGAAGCACTTAAAGAAGCCACCCAAATACTTTCAAAATATAGAGAAAAATTAGCAAACTCAATATCATGGATCACTCAAAACCTAGAAGAAAAACTCAAAGAAAAAAATTATGTTAGATACTTCCACGGGGAAGACATAATAGAAGATAGCATAATAGGAACAGTCACATCTCTCCTCTTGTCTTCAAGAAAAATAAGCAACGACAAAGTAATTGTCGGTTTCGCATATAGTAGCGAATATCCATCTATGGTTAAACTATCCGCAAGAACAACACAAAAACTGGTTAACAAAGGAATAGACCTAGGGAAAGCCCTAAAACTTGCAGCCAAGAAACTGGGAGTCGAACAATTAGCCGGAGGACACAACATAGCAGCAGGAGGACAAATACCACGCGACATGGAAGAGAAATTCATCAACCAACTAGACAGCATATTAAAAGAAATGTTGGAGACCGAAAAACATGAACATACTAAACAAAATAGCGCTAACAGTTAAAATTCACTGTAAAAATGAAAAACATGCAAACATACTTCAAAAAATACTTTCGATAGAGGATAAATTTGCGCCACCCGCAATAAAAGTGAAAACATTCTCCCAACAAAACTACGTAATCTCCGTAATTGAAGGCCGAGAAAAAGTTGAAACCGTACTTTCAACTCTGAACGACATATTCGAAACAATAAAACTAATAAACAGTATCTACGACATAGTTGAACAACCTCAATAACCACCAACTAAAACAAAACCATCTGACATTTCAAACTGACTATGATAAATTACTAGTCTGATGGAAAGATTTTTATTAAATCCATTTCAACTACTTTCGCTAACCACGGAGGTACACATATGTCATCGAAATCGAAGAGAAGAGAAAGAGCAAAAGTACGAGACAAATGGAAACTTAAAAAATGGTACGCAGTAATCTCACCACCATACTTCGGCAACAAAGAGATAGGACTAACCCCAGCAGATGAACCGGAAAAACTCGTAGGCCGAGTAATAGAAACAACCCTATACGACATAACAGGAGACTTCAATCAAATACACGTAAAACTATACTTCCAAATAAACGACGTAAAAGGAGAAGTAGCATACACTAAATTTAAAGGACACGAATGGGCCAGAGACTACCTCAGAAGCCTTGTACGAAGAAGAACATCAAGAATAGACGGCATATTTAATGTAACAACAAAAGACGGATACAAACTCAGACTTTCAGCCGTCGCATTCACAGTCTCAAGAGCTAAAACAAGCCAAGAAGAGGCAGTAAGAAAAATAATGAAAGAAATCATTGAGAAAAAAGCGCAACAACTAAACTTCGAAGACTTTGTCCAAGAATGTGTACTAGGGAAAATAGGGTCGGAAATATACAATGAAGCCAAAAAAATCATAGCGCTAAGAAAATGTGACGTAAGAAAAAGCAAATTACTAGAGGAACCCGCACCTGAAAAACAAATAAAAACATAAAATAAAGTGATCCCAACCATCTATTACCCCTAAACATACTAACTTTTCTTCGCATATAGTAATTTAGTCAATAACGTGTAATTATCATTTTACTAAAGCTATCATTCTAAGGAGTCGAAAATAAAACACTGTTAATATATGGGTTGTAATATCAAAATGGCGCCCCCGCAATATTCCAATATATATACTATTTTTATTTAAGTCAATAATTCATGTTGTATGTTAAAAATAAAACATTTTTTCGTAAAAACTTGACCATAAGCTAAATAATGTAGCTAATTTTTTACCGTTAAAAACGTGTCAAAGATTTGGCGCGTATAAAAAGACTTATAAAGCGGCGCCACGGCAAAAGGCTTTGCGCCCAGGAGTCCAATATCAAAAAAATTTGTGTAGTGAGTTTAAAATGTTAGAGAAAGTATTAAGACGCC
>CAYYZD010000082.1:4742-7234 GCA_964476035.1 uncultured archaeon | reverse complement strand
AGCTTCTGGACACCAACGCCGCCACAAGAAAATGATCTCGTCACATCAATGGTAGCCCCACCCATTCTTGTTCTTGGCAGATCTTGGCCGCTGGAAGCAATCCTAATGAATACAGGATCAAATAACGAAAGCAACCTGAATTTGTCGCTTATAATTAATGGTAGCATCGTTGAATCCGCCAATATTGCCTTTCTTGAAACGAGTTCTTCTTACACTTTTAGTCACCTATGGACACCAACTGTTGAGGGAATATACAACGTGACAGTGTATTCACCTCCAGTTTCTGGAGAAACGCTTATTGAGAATAATCAAGCGACCATGCTGGTCATCGTCGCAACTGCAATACGTGTTCCAGATCATTATCCAACCATACAAATGGCTATTGATATAGCAAGTCCTGGAGACACTATTGAGGTGGCGCCTGGAGTATACTATGAAAATATCTTAATCACGAAAGATGGCCTAACACTGCTGGGATCGGGTGCTGATGTCACAATTATTGATGGTCAAGATAAATACAACGTGGTCTATGCTTATGAAGTTACCAGTTTTATAATTGAAGGCTTCACTATTAGAAACAGCAGTCCAGGCAGTGTGGGTATTCACATAAACCCTGGTAGTCATTGGGGAGGCGACTTTGCTATACGTAAATGTAGAATACAGGATAATTGGGACGGCATAGCCATATGGAATCATGAGTGGGGAACTATTATGATTGAAAATAACATAATATCAAATAATGACCATATCGGACTTGATGCTTCATACCCTATTGGTGATGGAGAAGTAATTATTAGAAGCAATACGATTGTTTGCAACGGTTGGGACGGTTATTATGACTGGGCTGGTGGCGGGTATCATGTTTTAATAAACAACATTATTGTCTCTAACCGATTTGGAATACATTCTCATGTGAATACGCCACGATACATTGCATATAACAATGTGTGGAACAATTCCGAAGGAAACTATGTTGAAGGCTATACAGGCTACGGGGACATTAACCCGTTTACTCCGTCTCCTGGTACAGGCGAAATCTCTACTAACCCGCTTTTTATTGACGCCACTAATCGTGATTACCACTTAAATGCAGATTCTCCCTGTATAGACGCCGGAACTAACGAAGAGGCACCGAGCGTTGATTTTGAGGATAACCCAAGACCGATTGATGGAGACGTAGACGGCATTGCAATTGTTGATATGGGTGCATATGAGTTTATACCAGCACTCTCAGCGTCCATAAGCCCACTCTCAGCGTCGATCCTCGTGGGCGAATCATTAATTTTCACTTTAACGGTTTCAGGAGGGATTCCCCCTTACAGTTATCAATGGTATCTTAATGGAAGCGCTGTTCCAGGAGCTACAGCAGACTCTTGGACTTTTACGCCTGTGTCTGTTGGAGTCTACGAGGTATATTTGAACGTGACAGATAGCTCTGGAGGCATCGCCATTTCACAAATAGCTACAGTTTCAGTTGCTCCGCCCTCCATTACCGCAACCGTAGATATTAAGCCAGAGGTTATAAACTTAATTAGCGAAGGCGAATGGATTACAGCTTACATTGAGCTTCCAGAAGGCTGTAACGTTAGCCACATTGATGTTTCAACTGTATTGCTTAATAGTACCGTTCCTGTTGATTTGTCTGCACCAATAGCTGCTGGAGACTACGATAATGATGCCGTTCCAGACTTGATGGTATGTTTTAACTGGACAGAAGTAGCCGAATACATTCTTTCTAAAGGCGTAGTTTTTAGCAATGTATCTTTGGAGATTTCTGGAAGACTTTTTAATGGCATAGTATTTGCTGGAACAGACACTATTTTGGTTAGTTCGTTAATTGGAGATGTTAACGTTGATGGAAAAGTTGACATGAGGGACATATGCGTGGTAGCCCTGGCCTTCGGAGAAACACCAAACAGGCCAAGATGGAACCCACAGGCAGACATAAACAACGACAAAATAATAGACATAAAAGACATATGCTTAACAGCCAGAAACTTTGGAAAACACGCATAAACCCCATATTTTCTAAACAACACATTTCAATCTCAACTTCCCAAAATTTTTCCATGCGCTCTTTCTGTTATCAGCTTATGCTACCGCCATATTCCCTGAATGTCATGATAGAACTTCGCTTTCATCCATTCCAAGCCTTGGAAACGTGCCGGGGCGGATCTCCATTCTAAATTCAGATCCGAACTTCACAATTTTCTTATCAATTAGAAACGGACATTTGTCATGAACGACCTTGTCCGAGTACTCCGTTCCCGAGAAAGAGGGCGACATGCGAATCTGGATAAGCTACGACACCTACAGAAAGCTCCTAAGAGTTAGGTACCTCATGACCAAGAAGAATGGAAAGCTAAGAACGCTTGATGAGACGGTAAGGGAACTAATAGAATTCTGGATTAAGCATATGCACGACCAGTGCACTAGAGAGATTGATGTTATTGTTGATAATCTTCAGCATCTTGTGGTTTTCTTATTCGCCT
>CAYYZD010000082.1:0-4732 GCA_964476035.1 uncultured archaeon | reverse complement strand
ATATCATTTCAATTAGTCTTAAAAAATAAAATTTAAAATTTCATAGAAGGTATTTTCGTTAAATATAAAAGTATCTTAAAATATACCTATCAGGGGAATATTATATTGTCAATAAAAAACCTCTTAAGAAGTATAACAATCTTTTTATTGGCAAGCACTACAATAACATTAGGATTTCCGTTTTTGAAAGTTTCCTATCAATCCACTAGTAACACTGAATTAAATAACATTCCATTAATTTTTGACTCTAGACATAACGAATACCTGTTCGGTAGGATTCCGGAAGATTATGTAGAATTGGCTAGAAATAGCTGCCTTAAACGTTTTGGCGATTTTAATCAGCAAGTGACATATGGTTTTTCAGAGAATTATCTTTCAGTTCCTTTTCATTATCAGGAGAAGCTCTATTGGTGTGGCCCTGCCGCTTTACATATGGTTTTCGATTATTACAAAATGGGTGTTACACAGTTCGAAATAGCCGAGGTTGCTAGAAGCTATCCATGGACCACTTATACAGATGAGTTAAGACGTGCATCGCATTTTAGCAATGTTAGTGTTTCAATGGGCAGTGAAATGCCAACTTTGGATATTGCTGGTTATTTTGCAAGAAAAATTGGATATGCGGCCTTTGAGCAATGGGGCATGACGCTTGATGACCTAAGAACCTTAATTGACAATGGATTTCCCGTAATTGTCTTGACATGGTATAGTCCTTCACACGGATCAGGACATTTTAGAGTTATTATCGGATACAATGAGACGCACATTTTTGTTCACGACCCATGGAATAATGTTGAATGGGGTGGCTCCTACGGTGGCTCCATGCTGGCCTTAGAAAACGCTGTTTTCTTAGATTTATGGGACTACTCCTATTATTGGGGCCTACTCGTTAGTCCCTGGCAAGTCAATGTAGAAGTTCCGTCCAATTTAAATGAAGGCGAAACATTCACCATCAACGCTACAGTAATGTATCCATGTCCATCACCGTTTTCCACAACTGAATATCCAGCTTCGTCCAGTAATGTAACAATAATTCTTCCTAGGGGATTAAGCTTAGTTAGCGGAGAAACAGCCAAAAAGAGACTTGAAACTGGATTTCTATCAGCTGGAGAATCAGCCAAGGTATCTTGGAACGTTAGAGCTGATAATCCAGGAATCTTCACAGTTACCGTGGAAGCCCAAGGAATCATTGAAGGAGACGTTTCTCAAAAGACTGATCCAACTTACCTACCAAACTACAGTTATGAGGATTGTATAGGAGGAGTGGGTGAATGCAACTTTAAAGTTCATAAAATAGGATACCCCCCTCCCATCTCACATGATGTAGGCATCATAGGCCTCCAAATGTTAGCAAACGAAATATATTCAGGCCAAATAGTTGACATTGAAGTTATGGCCAGCAACCTCGCAACTTGTAATGAAACATTCAAGGTTTCAGCATATTATGATTTATGTCTAATCGGCACCCGAACCGTAACCAGTCTTCCCCCAAGCGGAATAATAAACATCATTTTTAAATGGAACACTAAAGGAGTACCTACTGGAAATCATACCGTAAGTGCGCAAGCTCATAGAGTTCCTGGGGAGGTCAATATAACAAATAATGTACTTGTAAGTGACATTTTTCAAGTTGTAAGTTGGCCATCCGCTTATTTTGATTATTTCCCAAGCTCACCGAAATATCAACATTTTCCAATAGTTCCTGAAGGAATATCGGTAACCTTTGACGCAAGAATATCCGACTCTAGAGGAGGAGAAATTATTTCGTATGCTTGGGATTTTGAACCAGATGGAATCATAGATGCCTACGGTCCAGTGGTTAATCATACATATATTACACCTGGCTATTATGGCCCAACTCTAACTATAACAGATAGCGAAGGATTAGCAAACTTTACATGGACAATAATTGAAGTTAAAGAAGCACTGAACGTTCCCGCCGAATATGCAACAATCCGACAGGCAATCGAAGCTGCAAACCCGGAAGATATTATAGCAGTTTCTGCCGGTACCTACTATGAGCATTATCTAACCATAAATAAGCCATTGACTATCCTTGGAGAAAATCGAGAAACAACAATAATTGATGGTGAAGGAAATATAATTTTCAGTTTAGATAATGTAAATGATGTTGTAATTAGTGAATTTACAATACAGAATGGATCATACAGTATCCAATTAAGTTCCTCAAATAGTAACATCATCACAAATTGCATATGCTTAAATAGCACTTATTGGGGCATCGGGCTTCATAGATCATCAGGCAATATCATTAGGAATTGTGAAATATCTAATAATCCATCCGAGTTTTGGTCAAATAACTCATGGGGGATTCTTCTGCTCCTCTCAACTAATAATATCGTTGAAAACTGTAAGGTTATGAATGCACACCACGGTGTCGGGCTTCATGATTCGTCTAATAACAATGTTATTAGTAACGTTATCGCCTCAAATAATTTCTATGGCATTAAACTTTATAATTCATCTAATAATAATGTCATTCAAAGCTGTATCAGCTACTATAATTTTCATGGAATCAGTCTAGCTACATTATCGGGCAATGATATTATCAGAAATTGTAATGTTTCATATAATCAATATTCTGGATTTGACCTAATGGATTATCCTCTTAATAATACAATAAGTGATAACATAATAGCATCAAATACCCATGGCATTGATGTACATAATTGCAGTGGTAACATTATTTATCATAACAACTTCTTAAATAACACACAACAAGTATGCTCCTTTGACGATTCAATAAACGTTTGGGATAACAGTTATCCTTCAGGTGGCAATTTTTGGGGTGATTATGCTAATGTTGACTTGTTTAGTGGTCTTCATCAGAATGAGACTGGCAGTGATGGTATAGGTGATGCACCTTATGTTATTGATGAGAACAATGCTGACAGATACCCTCTTATAAAACCTTACGCTGGCCCGCACGATGTCGGCGTAACTAGCCTTACAACCTCAAAAACTATTGTAGGGCAAGGATACGGCCTAATCATCAACACCTCCATCCTCAACTACGGCAACAGCACAGAAAACGTCAACCTAACCATATACTTCAACACCACCATAATCTATGAAACAAACATAAACCTTACCAGCCGAAATAGCATAACAGTCTCATTTACATTGAACACCACAGGCTTCGCAAAGGGTAATTACACTTTATGGGCTTACGCTTCTATCCCAGGCGAAGCAGACACGGAGGACAACACCAAATTAGACGGTTGGGTCATTGTCGCCATGATTGGCGACATTACGGGTCCAGGTGGCTGTCCAGACGGCAAAGTTGACATAAGAGACATAGCCTCGGTAGCCATACTTTTCGGCGTAAACTATCCTGACCCAAGATATGATCCAAACTGCGACTTTACAGGGCCAACACAAGGCGTGCCGGACGGGAAAATCGACATAAGAGACATATCCCTAGTAGCCAGGCACTTCGGCGAAACCGACCCATAACCCCTCATTTCTACCTTACAAAAATATCTCATGCAAGATTAAAAATCTCAACGAGAAGAAAATTTGGGTCTTAGCATTTTAAACGTTTGCTGGGATCCAGCTGAATCGAAGGTTAGAAGCAGGCAAGGCTGCATAGATCTGGAAACTAGAACCATATTTTCAACAAATACAAATCTGACGCCTAAGAAACCTTCACGCATGAAATCCTAAGAACTTAAGTTTCGGAAGGTTATCTCAGCTTACCGGGAAATTGTGAATGCCCTGATAGGCGTTGTAGAAAACCTGTGCCGTAAGAGAAAGGAAGGTTCCTTAATGAAGTACCAAGAATTTCTTGATAGTCCAAGAAGTCAAAAGAAAGGGCAGGTATAAGGAAAAATCTAACGGTTAGAAATTAAAGGTAGCTTTAATTTCCAAGATGAAAATCTCGAAGATTCTTGGAGATTTGGCCTTCATTTCTGAAATACATACTATGCAAGTGCGGGGGTGGGGAATTAATTTCAAAATTAATTTCTGGAAGGAAGCTGATGGTTTGAAACAAAATGTGAGTTTTGTTTCAGAAGGGAAAGAGGAATTTTCCAGTCTTCTTTAGGCTCCTTTCCTATCTTACATATTATGCAGTTGCGGGAACGTGAAATAAAATTTTGAAAGAACCTGTGGAAGTTTTCTTTCACACTCCCAGGCGATTGCATACTATGTAAGCTGAAAATAAGCCTAAAGAAGCTTGGAGAAGGCTCCTTTCCAACATTGAAAGAAAATGGACTTTTTCTTTCAAACCGTCCATCTCATAACGCTTTGACCTTACGTCTCTAAGGTCAAAGTAACATATTGACAAATCCAAAAAGGCAATGAAAAGGCTTCTTTAGTTTCCCCTAGCTAGCATATAAAGAATTAATGTAAAATTCTAAAGCCTGAATGATTAAGATTTTCCAAGACATTATGACATTACTATTCTGGATTTTACATTAATTTTCCAATATACTAGCTAGAGCCACAGAGAAAATGCCTTTTCCAAGCTTCTTTCATCATGAAAGTATGAAAATTTTACACTTCCCCCAAAGTGTAAAATCAACATAAAAATTCTAGGAAAAAAGCGAAAATTTGGGTTTTTAGGTTACTTATTAAATTATACGCTATGAAAATTGTGAATTTTAAGATCTATGGCCATAATTCAATTCAAAAAATGGGAATGTGCGGGGGCAAGGTTCAAGAAAGCGTTGGATCCACCCTCTTAATTTTTCAACATTACTGGTGCGGG
>CAYYZD010000081.1:0-7243 GCA_964476035.1 uncultured archaeon | reverse complement strand
TTCTACCTCCAGCATGACTCTCACCTAAATTGCCTGTATGTGGTGATTTGAACATGGCTACTGTTTTTGAAGCGAGAGGATAAACTCCCGTTAAAGGACCTACTGCGAAAATTATGGGATTTTCGGGACCAAGCGGATCAGCGTTTTTAGGACATTCTTCGAGTAGAAGTTGAGTAGCTACTCCAACTCCACCCAAATATTTTTCGAAAAGGTCTTTTCGATCTTCAATCCAAAAACGTCGTTTAGTGAGATCAATATATAATACATTTTTTAGGAATTTATCTGGCATTTAGGTTGCCTCCTCTAATTCTTGGAATTCTAATACTCCATGTGGACAATAGTTGGCACAATAACCGCAATATATGCATATTCTAGGCTTGTTTGTCTCCTCGTCCCATATTACTGCACCTACTATGCATACTTCCGCACATAATCTACATCCGATGCATTTGTCATGTTTGATTATAACTCCTCCACCTTTCCTAGGAATTAATGCTTGTGTTGGACATACTTTTGCGCAAGGCGGATCTATGCATGCTCTACAAACCACTACTACGAATCCTCTCTCCATTCCCCCTGCGGACTTAACGTGTATAGCGCTTTTTCCAATCCCCCCTACATTAAAGCGTCGAGCACATGCAAACATACACATTTGGCAGCCCACACATCTTTCTGTATCTATGACAGCTAGTCTTTTTACCATGTCAACTCCACCTGCGAATATTTTGTGTAAAGAACTTAAAACTAATTGAAGGGCTACAAAGAGATTTTAAACATTGTGGTTTAGAACATGGAAAATGTAAAGTTGTTTGAACTTACACAGGCTTGTTTTTGGATATTTAGGAACACTGGTAAATCGGCGGTGAAATTTCTAGCTAAGGTTTATATTTAAATTAAAACTTAGTGAATTGAAGGAGGGACCTGGTATGAAGGTGGTTGTGCTGGGTGGAGCTGGTGCCGTAGGCGCTGTAATAGTGAAGCATTTAGTCGAATATCCCGAAATATCGGAAGTTGTTTGTGCAGATATCGCCATGGAAAGAGCAAAAATGTTAGCAAATAGATTGAGAAGCAGCAAATTAAAAGTTAAAAGGGTGAATGCTGCTGATTTTTCAAGCGTTTTAAATGTGCTAATGGATGCCGATCTGGTTATTAATTCTGCCCGTCCAGAATGGAACTTAAGTATAATGGATATTGCGATTGAAACTGGTACACATTACATGGATTTAGCAGCTGAAGGGCTTTACAAACAGCTGGCCAGAGATGATGAATGGAGAAAGGCGAATTTAACGGCACTTATCAGTGTGGGCGAAGCTCCAGGGCTAAGTAATGTTTTTGCGAAATATGCGGCCGATAAGCTCGATAAAGTAGATGAAATAAGAATAAGGGACGGATATAGAATTATTAGCGATGAAATTATTTTTACGTTTGCCCCAGACATTGCAATTGAAGAATTATTATACAAATCAGTTGTTTATGAAAATGGTGAATTTAAACGTGTACCCTCCATGACTGGTGAAGAGATATACGAATTTCCTGAACCAGTGGGACCTTTGAAAGTATATTTTGCCAACCATGAAGAACCTATGACATTACCTTTCTTTCTCGGTAAAAAAGTAAAATATGTCGATTTCAAAATGGCCTTATCAGAAAGAGAAAAACAATTAGTAGAAATACTTTGGAAACTGGGTCTCACAAGTAGAGAACCAGTTGAAGTTAAAGGTGTTAAAGTCGCTCCAATGGACGTGGTTCTCGCATGTATACGTCCACCAGCTGAATTAGAACCGAATTTCGAAGGTCATGAAATGATCGTAACCGATGTTAAAGGAGAAAAAGACGGAAAGAGAATACGATGCATTATATATTCATATATGTCGCATAGAGAGGCGTATGAAAAATACGGTTCCCATGCAACAGCCTATATGACCGGGACATCGGTTGCTGCAGCTGCAATCATGCTTGCAAGAGGAGAGATTAAGAGAAGGGGAGTTTTTCCAGCTGAATGCTTAAATGCTGAAAAATTTTTACAACAGGTGCAAAAAATGGGTATTAAAATTAACAAAATTATAAGGACTCTTGAATAATAAGTTACATAGAGTTAAAATCAAAAATTATTTATAATGCGGATTATTTTGCCCCCTTTGGTTCAAGGCTGAACGCCCTTTTTAAGTAGCATTTAATTTATTAATTTTAGGGTCATAGTCTCCTTAGCTATTAGCAATAGCATCATTTGTGATGGTGAAAACTGCATTGTAAATAACTTTGTTAAAAATACAATAATGAGAATGTCTCCTCTAATGAATTAATTTAAAAGACACATGAATTAGTGACAAGGTTGATGAAACGTCTACATTAGCTGACGACTCGCAGATGTATTTGAATTTTATTTATTGATAATTTTAAAATATACTGAACTATGATATAGATATGTGGAGGTTTACGGGTGAAAAGTTTATCGATTTCTGAGGTTGAACGTTGGCTTTTAAGCGAAACTAACAGACTTCTATCTCCGCTTAGAAAAAAGGCGAAAAATTTTGTTAATGATGTCGCTGAATATATAAAATGGATCCGTAAAGAAATTGACTCAATCAACGAAAATGTTAAAAAAATGTCGAAAGAAGGAAGGTTTGACAAGGCTTGCAAGGTTGCTTTAACCTTTTCTGAAAAGCTGTCAGAACTGTTAGAAAATTTTAAACTCCCTGATGAACAAAACTACAAGTCTCTTTTAAACCTTAAAAAAACATTGGATAATTTTTTGAGGAAGATTATGGAGTTAGGGTCGAGGTATATTCCTAGGATGAGTACTCGAACATTTAAAGCTCCTGTTTTAAAAATAGACTATTACATTAGAAATTTGTATAAAATTCGGAAAAAATTGGATGAATTTCTAGAAGAAAAATATTTTCATGTCAAATATGTTGAGGAAATCGTCGAAGATGTAAGAAAACTAATGGAAGAAGAAAATAAGATAAAAGAATTACAGAATGAAATTGAAGAAAGAGAAAACGAACTTAAAATGTTACTAAAGGTTAGGGAAAAGTTAAAAAAGAAATTTGATGAAAAAAAGGAGTTTCTCGGAACTGAAGATCTTAAGGAACAAGCTTACAAGGTTAAAAACGAAATACGGAATCTTCTGGCACCAATTGACAAAGCTTTAAGAAAATTTCTAAACCTAGTGGATAGAGGGAAAATAAAGCTAACTAGAGAACAAGAAGAGCTATTGTATAGAACTAACCAATTAAAGAATCCTGCAATATCTTTAAAGGATGCAAAGGTCTTAAAGAAGCTGCTAGAGTCAATTAAAAAGTTAATTCTCTCTGGAAAAATAAGTTTGGATAAGAAAAAGACTAGAAAAACACTGAATAGTATTCAACTAGTTTTAGAGAAAGGCCTCTTAGACAGATTAATCGAGAATTATATGCACCTCCAAGAAACGAAAAAAGAACTGGAAGAAAAGCATAGAAAAGATATAGAGAACATGAAGAGACTAGAAGGAGAACTGAGGGATGTTGTAAAGAGGATAAATGACTTGAAAGAGGAAGTAAATATTAAAGAAAAAGAGGTCAGCAACTTAAGGGCAGAAATATCCACATCGAAAAACGATTTGGAAAAAAGAATAGAAAAAATTGTTAATCAACCAGTGGAAATCATCCTCTCATCAACTCCTATAAATGAACACGTAGAGTAAAGCGTTAGAATTCGAACACTTACTGTAAAGGTTAGTCAAGTTACTGTTATTGTCCTATTAGTTCTAGTTTTTCGAAGGCTATGGGTGGAAGCTTCATGTTTTCAACCAGTTCTTGCTCTCTACCTATCATGAGGATATTTTTGATCGCTTCGTAGAAGTTTCCTGAAAGTAGTGCATGTCTTATGGGTTTTCCTAGCGAGCCATTTTCAATTAGTGTTGCGCATCTTATTTCAAGTCCAAAGGCGCCTGTGAAAGGATCTGCATAAGGGGCAGCAAACTTCTCGATTAAACAGCCTCTGTCAATTTCATTAATCATATTTTCTAGGTCTTTGTCTCCTGGCTTTACTTCCATATTTGATATGGTGCAGCTGGCTGGTCTCGAAAATATTTCTTCAACTGTTCTTGTAAATCTTCTATAACCGTTTCCGGTGGACTCGGTGTCAGCTATGTAAGCATCATAGGTATCGTAGATGAAGTTTTTTAAGACCCCTTTATCGACTATTGTTTTTATTCCTGTGGGTACCCCCTCGTCGTCAATTAATGCGCTGAGAATCCCTCCTGACATTCTTCCATCATCAACTATTGTTAAAGCTTCTGAAGCAACTCTTTCGTTTAACTTGTCTTTCCAAGGGCTTCTCCGCTTATTTACATGTTCTCCGCTTATAGCAAAGGCAACTGTAGATTCAAAGAGTCCTTGAAGCTCTACTGGTACGATTATTATAGGTATTTCTTCTTTGCCCTTGTATGGTTCAGCATTTAAAGCTGTAAGTGTTTTTCTTCTAAGTTCGCTCCCAAGTTTCTCGAAGTCCATGTTTTTAAGAGTGGTTGAATATGCTTTTTCAACGCCCTCTCCTACACGTCCATTTTCACTTGCTTTTGCCGAAAAATGTAAGAAAACAAGTGTTCCTTTATGGTCTTGGTCTACTCCAAGAGAATTAGTAATGTGGAAAGTAAATTCTCCTAATCTCATCAAACCGTTAAGAACTTTAACCTTACCTCCTTTTTCAGCTGTTTCCACGATCTTATCAGCTGCTTTTAATAGTTTTGATTCTTCTATCTCAATAAGATCTTCGTCATAAACGTTTTTTACGGTTCCTGAGGGTTTTCTAGGATCAGGTAGCGATTCAAAGTTTGGATCCTCAGGACTAACTTTTGTTATGCTTATGCATTCTTCAACAACTCTTTCTATGTCCTTTTTAGAGAATACCGTAGATGCAGCAAATCCTACGCGTTTCCCTATAGCGCATTTTAAACCTATACCAATTGAAACATTATTTGTTGAGAGATGTGGAACACTATTTTCCACATAAATGTTTCTTGTTCTTGTATATGCTGTAAAGACTTCTAGCTGGTCCGCACCCTGCCTACTCGCTAACTTTAATGCTTCAATACCTATTTTCATAAGGTTTTCTAACATTTAACCACCTCCAATAAGTATTCTAGCTCTCATATAAGGTCCGCCCGCCGATACTGGTACGAAATCTTCTTCGCCTTTGCCGCAATGTCCACCGTGAAGCTCAAAATCTTTACTAACCGCGTCAACAGTTTTTAAAATGCCTAGGGCTTTTCCTGTAAGCGTGAAAGATCTAACCAAGTCTTTCTTTTCACCCTTCTCAATTATATATCCTTTTAGTGCTCTTGCTTCAAAACCTCCTCCAACTGGATCTTCCATGCCGCTTAAAGCCTTTGTAGCCAGCAATCCCTCTTTTGTTTCACTTATCATTTCTTCTAGATCCCAATCACCCCTTTCAAAAAGAGTATTAGTCATGCGCACCCATATACGTCTATTATAGTCTTGAGCTCTCCCGTTGCCTGTCGGTTTAACGCCCATTATGGCGGCTGTTTCAAGATTATGCATATAGCCTTTATAGATGCCGTTTTCAATTATAACGGTTCTTGAGGAAGGTGTACCCTCGCTATCGAAAGGTATTGTTCCGTATGCTCCAGGTATGGTGCCGTCATCAACCATAGTTACTAGTTCACTTCCAACCTTTTCTCCTACAATTCCCGTTAAGAAACTGCGTTTTTTAACAATTTCATCTGCTTCAGATGCGTGTCCCATAACTTCGTGAGCAAGAAGGCCAGCTATATCGGGATCCACAATGACCGTTAAGTATCCACTTAGAGGCTTTTTCGCATTAAGTAGTTCAACAGATTCCTTAGCGACTCTTTCTCCTTCAACATTTGGATCTACTTCTTTTATAAGCTCGTATCCACGGGTGCCACTTTTAACAAAGCGTGAAGACTGCATTTTACCTGCTTCAAAGGATACAGGTATCGCTATTATCCCTGTTCTCACTTCGCTCCATTCAATTTTTGATCCTTCGGAGTTTACGAGTATAAAGTTGAGACATGACTCATTGTACCTAGTGTTGCTGTTTACAACTCTTTTATCGGCTTTTTTCTGAGCCTTATCTAGTTCTAAAAGTAGATTGACTTTTTCCTCTAAGCTAATTTCTCGAGGATCAATTTTAATCGGTGGTTTATATTTTTCCTCAACTACAATCGGGCTTATCTTTATTTCTTTTGTGTCTTTTATGGATTTAACCATTTTAATTGCTTTTTCTGCTGTAGACTTGAGAGCTTCCCATGAAAGTTTTGTAGATGATGCATATCCCCAGTGTCCATTTAGGAAAGCTCTCACTGAAACTCCGCTTCTAACATTTCGAGAAATGGCTCTTATGCTTCCATTTGTGGTTGAAATTTGCAAAGTTTCTCTTTGCTCAAATCTAGCATCACAGTAATCTACTCCCAGTTTTTTCACGTAATCTATCAATTTCTCTAACATATCTAACAAAATAAACACCCTCCTTCGTAAAAACATAATAAACTAATCTATTTAAGCTTTTAATAACAGCATACTTCATGTTAGAACCTTCTGTATTTAGTATTTTAGTTTCGCGTTATTGGGCTGGCATTCTTATGTGTTTTAAATCTAGTACTGCTCGGCATCACTTAGTAAAACAAAACATTTATGTTCCCCTGCCCAACCTATTTTTCCAAATTTTTCTTTATCTTCTTGCTTGATGCACTTAACTATTTGTTGTTTAAAGTTTTTAATTTTTTGAAATTTTATTGAGTGTTTTCAAAGCTAATCTCAAAAAAGTATTTTATTGATAAGTTGGACTTATGTGAAGACTTTCTGTTTTAGAATTTAAGATCTTGCGTGGAAAACTTTTAAAGGGTTTTTTAGCATATTATAACGTAAAATAGTTATAATGTATTTTGGTGGTTATATGATTTTAGGTTTCACGCCATCTCAACGTAGAGTATTAGAATTACGTAGACAATTTTCTCAAAGCGATATAGCCTCTATGCTCGGTATTTCTCAAGCTAACGTAAGTAAAATCGAGAATTTGGCACGAAAGAAAATATTTAGTTCTATAGTAACCATAATTGAAGCGGAAAAACTAGGCGCATTGTTTAAAGTAAAAATCTCAGACAATATTTTTGAAAATTGCTTAACGATACTGCGGTTTACATCTATTGATTATGCTTTAACTGGTGTAGCTGGTCAATGGCTACTGGTTGGATATTACAAACTTGACGATGAAGTCG
>CAYYZD010000080.1:0-7293 GCA_964476035.1 uncultured archaeon | reverse complement strand
GGAACTTGTAGCAGATATTCAGAAAACACCTGATATTGTCGCTGATTATTTGGAGAAGTTTAGATTTAGGGATGCTCTTAGCGAAGTTATGAGATTAGCAAGAAAAGGAAATAAGTACCTTAATGATAAGGCTCCTTGGCATAAAATAAAAAGTGAAAGAGAAGACGCCGAGACGACGCTAAATCTATGCTGTCAATTAACACGTAGTTTAGCCATATTGATGGAACCATTTATGCCATTTACCTCAGAGAAAATCTGGGAAATGCTAAACCTTCAAGGCTTAGTGCATAGAAAAGGGATTTGGAAAACTGCTAAAGAATTAGCAATTCCATCAGGTCATCCGATTAAAAAGCCAAGCCCGCTCTTCCAAAAAATATTAGAAGTTGGGAAACAATCATAGAAGCGGCAAGTCAGGTTGAACTCATGAATTGTTTCCATTTGTCAAACTCTTTTCTAACTTCTCTTCTAAGGTCTTCTATTGCTATCTTTCTAACCTTAACTGGAGATCCATCCACTTCGATTATTATTTCAGGTTGCAAGACTGAAAATGTTACGTTAGCTACTTGAGCCTTAAGGAGAAGTCGCCATTGTCCTCCGCTTTTCATAGTTTTTGGCTTAGAATATAGCGTAATTGGAATTTTTGTTTTATATCTTGCCTTTTCAAGTTCTTTTATAAGTCTTGAACTTTCCTCAGACAGTTCAAGCCCTAATGAATGACATAATTTTATAAAGTCAGTTAGTTTCATTAACGGATCATCTCCCCTCGAAACAATCACATAGTAGTATTTGTTGGATCATTAATTAAATTTTCATATTTTGCTTTTCATCTCCTCTATTTTCATTCGAAGTTTTGGTATTTTTAGAAGTTGATTTGTCAGTTCGCAAATAAGTATTGCCGCTTCAGAATTCAGTATTTTGTTTTCAAACTTTGTCTCAGCGTTAACACTCTCTACAAGCTTTTTCGCCCTCTGATAGAACAGCTGTAAAAACCTTTTTTCAGTTTTCGCAGACCCCCAATTAAAGGCTTCAAGAGAAAATTGGGCAGATAATATATAGTCTTTCCAATTTTTATCAGCATTTTTCAACGAATCAATGAGCGAATCAATTCTTTCCTTAACTATTTCATTAATAGCTTTAATTTCTTTTTTGTCAAGTTCAAGCGGCTTACCTCTAATCTTTTTGAGAAGCCCAATATATGGGTCCCTTGTGAACATTTCTTGAATTAAACTTCTAATTTCAAGTGATAGCTTTTTAACTATTTTTTCTCGTAATTCTTCCGGTATCTCATGTTGATGTATAGCTTTAATAACTTCCAGGAAAAAAATAGGAATTGAAACGTCATGTGATGGGGAAAATTTTTCAATTAGTTTCTTTGTTGACGATACTATTTTCCATTTGTCAAATTCTTTCTCTACCGATACCTTCTTTTGCTTCGAATTTTTTAAAACATAGATTTCATTTAAGAGTCCTTGGAGTTCATGAAAAATAGGCCTAAACAATCCCTCATTAACCTCTCTATTTTCCAGGATTATTTCTAAATCTTTGGCCACATCTTCGTTTAGACTAGTTTGATAGGTTACAATAATCTGTCTTAATATCTGTAGAGAGAGTCTTTGAAGCTTCGCTATAATTTCCATTTCTTCTCTAAGTTTCTTGAGCTCTCTCCTTAAATCTTCTATCGGGTTTTCTTCCCCGCTACTATTCACCTGAGTTTCCTCCGATGTCAAATAGGTCTTTGATCTCAGCTAGAGCTTCAACCAGCACTTCTTTTGAAACTCCTTTACTTTTCAAAAACCATCTTTCCTTGATCTTACTGCCACTATGAAGCTTTATTAGTTTTTCAGCTTCATCTACAAGGTCTCGAATCTCTTCCAGCTTTGGAAGACCAAGGAGTATTAACAGGTCCATTGGCACTTCCCACGAGTCATACTGTATAAATGTTGGAGTAACTGCGGCTCCCTCCGCAATATAGCTATTTAGTGCTTCTTTTATTGGCCTATCCAGATGTACATCAATAATGCCCTTTGGTCCACTTAGAAGATACAATACACTCGATGCATTAGGATCTTCCTGAATGTCTACAAGACTATAATATTTGATGGCAACGTGAACCACTTCTTGGAGAAACATTGCAAGACCGTCCATGTCTACTTTACCCTGTTCATCCATCATTGCTTGATATGGAATTTCTGTAAAAATAGCTGGAATAGTTATTGTATCTAACTTGTTTGCTATATCGGCCATATCCGTAACAGGGAAGATATTTTTTCCAGGTGTAAATGTGGAAAGTTGTAACAATTTTATAAGAGTTTGAACAATTAATGGATTAACAATATCTACAAATGTTTGTTCTAATACTTTTGAACTAAATGGTAGCTCGGACGATGCAATAAGGGTTCTTAATTGGGTTATATCCGTAATATCCATTCCGAGACGATTGCTGAGAATATCCATTATCATTGTTCTTTCATATTGTAGTCTTCTTCTAAGCATTGTCCTATTAGACAGAAGTATTGCGAGGTCTGCGGATTCGCTCTTTTCAGGTTCTTGGAGTAGCCTATGAAGAAGCCAAATAGTGTTGAGAGCTTCACTTGTTTGGTCCTCGAATGGAAGTACACCTAATACATATACATAAACTCTACCACTTTTACCGAAAGTTTCTCTGATCTTACGTATTATAGCTGGAGTTGCACCGCAACCAGTACCGCCTCCTGTCGATGTAAGTATGATGAATGTGTTTGCCACATCTCCGCCGAGATTTCTTATTTGTTCTGCTATAGCATCCCACCATGTTTCGACAAGATTATATGCTTCCATGAAACGGCCACCAACACCCATCGGGGTGTCTCCAAACATTAGAATGTTTTCTGGGGGCACTTTGTACTTTTCTCTTACTTTAACTAGATCGTATCGATTTGTGTTTAAGATCAGATATCCCGTGACTCTTTCAAGCTTTCCTTCCTCTTTTTCCTTATTTATGTATTCTCCAACTAGATTTCCTCCACATTCACCTAAACCAATTAGAAAGACACTTGATGTGTAAATTTGAGTTTCTTTTTCCAAATTTATTCACCCAGTAATGTTTGAACTGCAAGAATAAGGTAAGTTTGAACATCTTTTCTTTTGTAGATTTTCCTTATTTTTTCTATAATGCTTCTTAGTTTTCTTTCTTTAACTTCTTCTTCATCCATAGGGCTAATTCCAGTTAGGAAAACCCTTACAGATTTATGCCAGATGGAAATTTGTTTTTCTTTTTCTAACCATTCTTTTTCAAGTCTTTCCTTTTCCTGTATTAGTTCCAGTATTTTCGGATTTCGTTCTTTTGCTATTTTTTCTCTAAGTTCGTATAGCTTTGAGAGTGGAAAAATATTTTTATCGAATTTTTCTCGATTTTTGTCCCAAATTCTCATAATTGAATCATGATAGGGAATCTTTTTCAACTCTTCTTCAAATATAAGATCACGTCGCTTTTCTATCTCTTCAAGGTAGCTTCTGGCTATCTCCCATAACTTATATGTATGCCCTATCATTCTTATGATTGTTTTCATTTCCAGGGAGTCTAATAACTCTGATTGTTTTTTAAGCGTGGGTAAGATTTCATAAAAGTCTGATTCTACTTCAACCCATTGAGAAACGTAACTTATTGTCCTTTCTAGCGCGCCAACTGTTGAGTTGAGCCATTTAGCAAATATTTGTCTTAATGCTTGACTAGTTATTATTTCGTTAACAATTTTTCCTAGCTCTCCTATCTCCTGTATATCCAAACCCTTTTGTGATGAAAGTTTTGCTGCTACTTCTTCAAGTCTTATTACAAATTCCTCTACATCAATACCATATCTTTTTAATTTAACCAGGAGGTCAATATATTGGTCCGTTTCATTTTTAACGAAGTTCCGCAGTTTTCCTAAAATTTCCTCTTGAAAAATCCTGTCAATTTCGTATACCGCTCTGGGAACTTCCCATTGTTCTATTTTCACTTGATTTAGTTTTTCAACCATATCACTTACATCTGGTGGGTTTCTCATTTTTATGAGAGCCATTCTGATTTTAAGTATTAAACTTGACTTTAGAGTTGAAAATTTCTCATGTAGTAGGCGATTTATTTCTCCTATTGCCTTATTGAATAGTTCTTTTGCGTCATAAATGTTATCTATCTTTCTTAGTCTATCAATGCTACTATTAACTTCTTGAATTACTTGAGCGAAGTTTTCGCGGTAATTTATTGGCACACGTTCTAGCTCATCCTTAATTTTCAAGAGAAATTTTTCAAGTGTTTCTTTTACAAGTTTGTCTCTTTGTTTTACTTTTTCTCCTATTTCCGGTAGAATTTTTACAAGTTCAGCGTACGTTTTATTTCTCGCATCTACGTGGATCGGTGTTCGTATTGATAATGGTACCTCAACAACTATTTCCTCCACAGTTTTTATAACGTCCATGTATTCTTTTCTAACGGTTTCAAGACTTGTTCTTAGCCGTTCTTCCTCGTCAGTTTTTAGATGATTTATTTTATTTAACAACTCCACTAATTCCTCGATCTTATCAGCGGATCTGATCTCATTTCTTATCTCCGTAAGTATTTTGGGAAGCTCAGAATTTGCCCAAGGTGTATCTGCCAGTAGGCTGTTCCCTCTTTCCAGTTCCTCAATTAACTTGTTTGCCTTCTCTTTTAGCATGCTTCGGACTTGTTTTTTCCACTTTTTTAGCTCTTGGAAGCTTTGCAAAAGTTCCTCAATTGTTTGACCCCTTAGTACTGGAGCTTCTATTGTCCCGATAAATTCGCTGGCAGCTGTAACTGTTCTTCCCCTTTCGCTTAAGAATTCTCTCTTAATGGAGTCTTTTATCCCTTCTAATAGTCTTGTGTATTCTGAGTCGAAACTTAGTGCGCCATCAACATCCTTGATATTGTCGATTTGAGACAACAGGATACTAATTCTCTGGGTAAGGTCCTTAGGTATTTTTATTCCTTCCTCAACGATAAATTCAGCCTTAGAAAGCAGATCCGTTAATTTTCTTCTTAGATTGCTTTTTAGTTCATTTATCGCCGTTCTTTCTATGTTGTTAAGATATTTTTCTTCTTCCTTAAGTTCTCTAAAAAATGTCATTAGCGAGTTTAGGGATTCATCCATAGTTGGTAATTTCTTGAGGGTAAAAGTTATTTTTGAACTGTCTATTTCTACATATTTTTTAAACACTTCTGCTTTTGATTTATTTTTATCTAGTACAACACCTATTTTATTGAGTATTCTTCTTTTTACTTCACTTTCGAAAAGTTTTACGGCTTCTACGTCTTTTGCAAAGGTTCTAAGCAACTCTACTGAAACCTTTTTAGCTGCAGCCTCAACAAAATCGATGCTAATAGTTGGGAAAGGTGGTATTAGAATTTCCTCCATTGTTCGAGTTATTTCCCTTAATTCAAGAACCCAATTCTTAAACAAGCTAATTAAAGTTGAGAAACCTCTATTTAAGTCGTTTACTAGTGCTTCGTAACTTCTCTTTATTTTATCTATCAAGTCACCAATAGGAGACGCATCCAGCTTCCAAAACTTTTCAAGAAAGTTTTTAGCTTCTTCTAATTCCTTTAGGAAAGTGGTTCCCTTTATGCCGACCGAAACATTTAACTTTTCTGATATTTGATTCAAAACAGTGGATATTTCGGATATTTCGGCGATAAGGTCATTTATCCATTTCAGAGCATTATTTTTAATCTGTACAACGGCTTTTTGGAGAGTTGAAAATATATTTTTGATGCTGCTTATCTTTACTGAGAGATCTCCGAGAGATTCATGTTCAGGTAAATTTTGAACAGTCATTAACAGTGTTCTGTCGCAGATATTGGGATGTTTGGAAACAAACTCTCTCACAATGTTCGACTGCGTTAAAAGCAATCTTTCGTCAATGCTTAAAAGTTTATTTGCAGTTTTTTTAACTTCTTCGATTCCTTTTTCAAGAAGTTCTTTGAGTTCTTTCCTCCTCCTAAAATAGAATCTGGAAGTGGAAGCAAATTTTCTCTCTACATCCTCCAATTCATTCACTCTTTCACTAAATTCTTTAATTTTATCTCGTATTTCTGCTGATTCGGGTAATTGTTGAATCAACTCATTATTGATAGAAATAATTTCTCTAAATAATTCAAGCATCAATTTTCACATCCAATGGATTCACACAACCACCTTATAAGTTACCCATAACAGCCATATAAAAATAATTTCATATGTAGTAAAGTACTAAACTACAAGCCTAATAACATTTGAACCCGATGGTTATTAAAGGTGATTCGAATTCTCTAGATTCTTTAACGTCTATGCCAATAGTAAAAGAGAAATAAAAGGACGAAAAATACTAAGATACCAAAAATTAATAAATAGGGGGCATATGGTCCGTATCCGAAAATTATGGGAAATGGACCTATGAAAATGAGGAACGTACCACTTGCCTCTGGCAAAGACATGAGAGAAGCTATAGCAATTATTATCATACCGAGAAATATGATAATGAAACCTATTATCATGGATTTGAGTACCCAATTTATATTGACGCTTTTCTCCACGCTCAATAGTTCTATATGTTCACCGATAGATTTTAAACAGTCTTTACAGGTCTCATAATAGGTGTTAAAACAATATTGACAAACCCTTCTACCACATTCTTGGCAAACGTATTTGGCTGGCCTTTCTCCACAGAGTTCGCACAATATAGCCACTGTTCTCACAACTCCCTATAATAAGTGAAGTACGGCTATTGCAAAAAGCATTAATGTAATTATTAGAGCAACAATTATTAACCATTTTGCTATTCGTACATCTGTTCCGAAGATTACGGGAATGGGTCCAATAAATATTATACCTCCCCCTTTTGTTTCAGTTTTACCTTTAATTGATTTAAATACGAACATGAACATTGCAAGAACTATAATTATGATTCCGAGAAATACGAGGGAATACCCTGCAAGGAATAAGATGTCATTGATACTGCTATACATTACTCTAAAACACCTCTTTTGTAGATTTAATTCCAAAATTGAATACAACCATCAATAATTAAATATTTCCTCTTCGTCTTGATTTTCAGCTACTCTTTGCATACTGTCTTAAGTGGTAACAGAGGCGTAGAAGCACTCGGAAACACTATTTCAAATGCGCCCGTTATTAACCGTAATTACGTAACCAGCTGGGAACCGTTGATAAAATATTTTCATAGGTAGTATGTTGGTTACGCTCGTTGAAGGTGTCATACGTTTGTAAAATGGAGAAGCGCTTTGTTGAAGCAAAATCCTTATTAAATATTAGATTATGT
>CAYYZD010000079.1:0-7386 GCA_964476035.1 uncultured archaeon | reverse complement strand
ATAACGAATCGCTAATATAAGAATATTGGAAGATACGACCTTTTATTCGAACTGTTATGTACTAACGTATTATTAGGAACGCGGAAAACAATATCATTAAGTATTAGGATAGTGGGATCTTTAGAAAATGGACAGGGTACATGCTTTCGAACCGTGAAGTTTTGCTTGTAATAGAAGGAATATTACTTTTATTGGGTTTAATGGTACGATTCTTGTTGCTTTAATCCCTGAAAATTTCAGAAGGATATTTGTGACAGCTGCAAGATCATTGCAATAGTTTATGAGAACTACATTTTTCTTCCCATGTCTCTCCCTTAAAAGTTTTCCAACTTCATCTATTGCGCAAGGACCTACAACCATAATTGGGGTAGGGAGATTTTTTAATTCCTTCACATCGATTCCTTTGCCAAACACTATTGAAAATGGTCCATGTGCTCCATAATCGATATGTAGCATTTCTAGAACCATTAATGTATTGCCCATACATCCCTCAATACACGCGTGTTCCTTTCCTTGGACTATTTTCACATTATCAGGTAATGTCCCTACGAACTTATGAGGATATTTATCCTTAAATCTAGAAATATCGCCGATAATTTTGATTTTTTCGAGGTTTGCACATCCAAGGCCTCTTTCATGAGCAATCTTCAGATGTTTCACCTCGTTAAGCGTGCAACCCAATATTTTCGCGCCAACCGCATCCACAGCAACGGCATCATCTCCACCTATCAGTAAGTTCATTGGGACGAGGTATTTGTCAATTCTTTTCTCGGGAGGATAATGTTCATTAACTACGGCGACCTTGCGGTCAATTATTGTAAAGTCTGGTCTCACAAATTCGTATATCTCGGCCAAGAGTTCATGAAGTTCAAAAGTGTTGTGGTGCATCCTTCTGTCATCATGATATAGGAAATCAAACAGATTCTTTATTCCCAACGTTATTGTTGTCATTGTATGAGTTTTTAACTTTGGAAGATTCAGGTAAAAACGAATTTTCCCTCCATTTTACAGGATGTTCATAAAGTATCTTCGGGAAATCCACTTGGTGTCCATCTCTTCCTATCGATACCTTTATGCTCTTCTGTTCATCAAGGTACAGCGGTGTTGCTTCATTTTTCTTAATGATCTTAATGATTCCAGTAACATGGAATACTAGCCGTGTAAAGTTTCCTTGTGTCGAGTTTTCTATCACGTAGATGTTCCTGATCCCGCTTTCTTTGATAACACGTATTGCTGCGTCAAGGATCTCAGGAGATGTGTAACATCCCTTTCTAAAGTCTACTGCATTTATTTTAATGAAAACTTTATCTTTCTTGGAAAGCAGTGCATTAATTCCGCCAACTCGTCGAATATTCCTAAAATTGCATCTCTAGGATCCTCAGTGATGTCACGGACCACCACCTTCGACAAGAATTCCACCTCATTTACAATATTATCTAGATTAACCTCTTGAAAAATAATATCCTGAAATTCCAAAGTTTCCTCATGGCGCAGGATATATTATACATCTTTATCAAATTACGATTTATGATTAGGAGAACATTAGAAATTCTAATGGCAACTATAAGTATGGAACTTTCCGGTATTTCAAAAATCATCAGAACTTGTTATTGCAGAACAGAAAAATAACATCAAGTTCACTTGCTGGAAGGTGAAGGTTAGAGAAATTTTAAGAAAAGTTGTGGGAGGCCATAATAAAGTAAAGTTAGATGAGGATATTCCATATTTGCATGGTTATGTAGTAAAGCTGCGATTTTAACTATTTTTCTGCTTCTATGACTACAAATAGGGCATAACAAATAGGGATACTAATATGTGGTGTTGATAGAAACTCCATTGTGTTTCTTGTTTCTTTTGATAGAGATAATTTAAGCGGAGGTACTTATTTTCTACTTGTTTTTGTTAATATGATTATGAATGGTAGTGGCTATTTCTGTTGCTCCTCCGTATTTTTTTGTTTGTTGTTATAAACATTCTCATTTTTTATCATCTAACTTTATGGTAGAATACTTTAATATATTTCATACATGTGAATATGCGAAATATATGAATTTGTCCCTGGTTTCACCTTATGGTTTTGAACCACGAGGCTTTTCCGCAGAAATTTCGTAAGATTGCATCAAATTATGTTTAAAGTGATTCTACTCGCGATAAAATAGCAATGAGAATTCTAAAAGCTTGACCTTTCTCTGTTTTAAAGAAGTTCATTGACATGGAAGGGTTAATGGACGTCTACTGGACCGTTCTAAGGAAATGGAAATATAAGAAATAATTATATTGATAGTAAAAGAATGTCTATTTCTTCTATTTTTTCAAAGTTTTCATCTGTGGTGATTACTGTGGCGTTTGATAGTATTGCAGCACCTGCTAGGAGAGCGTCGGCGAGTGATATGTCAGGTATTTTACATTTTAGTCTTCCAGCACTTCTTGAAATCTGTTTATTGATGGTTCTTAATTCTATTTCACTAGTGCGAATACTATTATCTCTGATAAGTGCCTCCTGTTTTCCAAGCTTTCTACATGTTACGTAAAATAGTTCTGTGAGATTTGTTTCTAAGGTGAATCCTTTGGCTGTTTTGTTCTTTATTTCATTGTATATTCGTTTCATTTCTGTGTGACCAGCAAAGTATAGTTCTAGGGCACCAGTATCTATTGCATAGCATCGCATAGCTATCCCTCTTTTTCTATTTCCCTTTTTCTGTGTCGATGAAGTGTAGATATGATTTCCTTTGCAGTTTCTTTATTATCTACACCGAAAAGTTTTTCAAAAGGTATTATAGGGATGAGGAGTATGCCTTCTCCTGTATCAATTACTTCTAGTTTCGTTGATTTTTCAATACTGTATTTTCGTGCGAGGTCAGCAGGTATTGTAATCATCCTCTTTGAAGTAACTGTGATAATCCGTTTACCCATTACTAATCACCATGAAATGTATGTATTTCCATGATTTTAAAATTTTTTCTGGTAATTATCCACTATACATGGCATTAAAGTGATATTTAGAAGGGCTATCTTTAAAATTTGCCTTGATAATTTTAAAGAATTTAACTTTAAAGTGTACAGGCTTTATCAACTATGAGGTTAATTGTAGGAACACTTTAGTTTATAGAAAGGAGTTAAAAGTATATTTAATTCGTGTGTATTTTAAACTGTATTAGGGATTTATGAGGTTGATGATTTATGATCTATTTTGTTAGGGCTAAAAATTCTTCTGAGGCATGGTTTAAATCTGTTTCATTAATATTGGAGAGGGGAGAAAGGGTAGGTAATTTAAAGGAAATTCTTTATCTTCTTGTGGAGATAGAAAATCCTTTGGGAGTAAATGAAAAGATCCATAATGTTTTTGCTGCTGTTTCGAGGCTGGGTGGAAAGTCTGGGTCAGGATATCTGGTTGAAATTAATAAACATGTTTCAGAAGCTGATCTATTAATTTATCTTAGTGTTGTTTTTGTTCCAATGAATGGAGGATGGAAATCCATAGTTGTAGGTCTAGGAACATATAAAAGTATAAGGGAGCATCATACTCCTCAAGTTCTAAGCAAGAGTTCATACATGGATATTCAAAGATCTTACATGCACAAGATTATATGGGAGATGGGGAAACGTATAGAAAACTCTGGGATAAAAGTCTTTCAGGTTGAAGTAATTTTAAATAACAATTTTTATAGTGGCTTTTTCCAATACTTATGGAAAAAGCTTAAAGGAAAAAAAACCTTAAAAAGGAAAATCTTACTAAAATTTGTCAATAAATTTCCTCAAATTGCCAAATCTTTTGTTAGAAAACGTTACAGAGCATCTTATGAGACAATTTTCTCACTTGCTGGGCATCCAGAGAAAATTCACCCCACAGTTCTTGATATGGTTAAAAAACAGAACAACGTTGCTGTGAAGAAGAGATATGATTTGTTGATCTATGGTCTTCCCTATTTAACACTCTATAGTGTGAATTCGGATATGAACCCGATTCTCTTCCACACAGTAGTTAACGGCTACCTATACAACCTATATAACAATAGGTCGCCCTTAAAAGATAAAGGAATCATTATTGTCCAAAACCCATTATATGAAACCTTTGATGAAAGGCAGCATGCTGCATACAAATATTTATACCATAATTATTTTCTTAAAGGGCGAATAACCTATGAGGAGTTAAACCGCGCCGAGGTGGAACTCATAAACAATAAAGAGTTAATGAAAGAATATCATGAAGGTATAGCTTATCATCCGGTACACTGTGTAATAGCATATTATTGGGGAACATTGGGATTAGAAAACGTAGGCAAAATAATCGTGTCTGGGGCCGTTAATAAGCGACCAGCTGAAGCACTAGGTTGTTTAACCACACAAAATTTGGATCAAGCTATCAATTTAGCAAGAGAATACTTAGGAAGTAATGCATCGATAGCTTATGTGGCTCTTCCACCAATATTTGTTACTGAAGTCAAATAATTTCTTTACCCACTTTTATATCAATCATACTTTGATGATATCATGTCCGCCAAGGAGTCGTGATTTCATCCATGTTATCCTCGTTTCCCCGGTTCACAAAAAGGATTCCCAGTTTGAAAAATGTTTGAAAGTATGGCAGAGTAGTTGTTACGTAAATTTCCATCCTGTTTCTATCCTTTGTATGTTATGTTTTTTAACAATCTTTTGTAATTCTGCCTTCATTTTTTGAAAATTTTCTGTTCCATAGATTGGTATTCCGTTGTGAATTGCTGAGATGAAGAAGAAGTTAAGGTTGTTAACGGCTTTTAGAGCTTCTTCTTCTGTGAATACTGACATTTGTACATCTGTTCCATTTATGGAATAGATGGTCGCCCTTCTGCTTAGTTTTAGGTTTTTTACGTTATTTGAGATAATTAGGAGATCTATATCGCTTTTCTCTTTTATCCATGTTCCTTCAGCAAGCGATCCTGCTAATATTATTGTTTTTGGTTTGTATTGTTGTATTATTTTTTGGTAATAAGTCTTTTGGGGGTTTTTCTAGGTTGAATGATGGATTTCTTCTCTTTATTTCATTTAATGTTTCGTTTAACGAGTTCAAGTATTTCCTTGGCACAGTTTATTGCCTCCTCTGCGTCTTCTAGATCGTGGAACTCATGTGGCGCTCCTGATGGCCACATATTTGGGTACCTCGGTGGCAGGTAATGTTTATCAAGCATTTTTCCGCATTTCAATATTTTGTCATCTATTTTTATGGTTTTGCTTATTGTTTTCAATAATTTGTATATGCCGTGTGTGTCTTCGTATATTTTGTAGTTTCTTAGTAGTAAGCCTCTAGAGCTTTTTCTGCTGATTGCTGTGCGAAGAAGCAAGCCTTACTATATTTTTTTATTTTTTAAATATATTGCCGTTTGAAAGTCATCTTCTGCTTCCGAAAGCCAATCCTTGAAATGTGACTCTGCACTCAACTTTTTCCCTCTACTAAAATTAGTGCTTTACCTATAATTGGTGGTAGAACTTAAAAGTATGACTTCATATACACAACTGCTTTTAATACTAAGGGTTTATATGTTATGTACTTACTCAACGGTTCAATTCTTAAAATTGGGAATGATCGAGCAAAGCATATAATTATAACATTGTGGCATAGAGAAATAGTGCTTAAAGAAACTATAGGAAGTGAGGAAGAAGGATTAATTTTGGTTGTGCAGCGAATTGTCACGTTTTCCACTAAAATACCGTAATTACATTGAGAACTATGTTTCCAGCCACATTGTTCTTATTTGTTGGGGTTCGCCGAAGGGGTTTCCGGTGTGGAATATGTTTACAAGGACTTTTTGGTGCGGTGGCGCGGTGTAACCTATCCCTTGCAGTTTGTTTCTCAATCTCGTCATCATTTTTGGTATGTCTAGTCCTAGAGGGCAAGCCTCAACACATTTCGAGCAGAGGGTGCACGCATAAGCTGGTCCTGCAGCCTTTTCTATTCCATGCATAAACGCAGTAAAAATGGTTCCAATTGCTCCGATATACTTGTAACCATATGTTCCTCCAAGCCTTTGATACACTGGACAAACGTTAAGACAGCTACCACATCGAATGCATTGAAGAGCATCTTTAAAGCTTGGATCCTTCAACATTTTTGTTCTTCCATTGTCTAGTAGTATCAGGTGTAGTTCTTTTGGTCCATGAACTCCTATAGTTGAGGTAAATTCTATGTCTGCTGTTCTACTGGGCCCCGTTATCAACGATACATAGCTTGTCATTATTTGCCCCGTAGCGTAAATAGGGAGTATTCGTGTAATGGTGAAAGCATCTTCGATAGTGGGATTTATTTTCTCTATTCCCGTAATGCAGATGTGGATTGGAGGCGCGTTTGTTACGAATCTCCCATTTCCTTCATTTGTTATCAGGAAGATGGTTCCTGTATCCGCTGCAATCGCATTTGCACCGGATATCCCGATATCAGCCGTTATGAATTTTCTTCTTAAGATTTCTCGAACCGCTAAAGTTATTGCTGTGACCTCTGGTGGTATTTTTTCTCCTAAAAGCTTTGAAAAAAGTTCCGCGATTTTCTCTTTCGAGATGTGGACAGCGGGTACTACGAAGTGAGAAGGCTTTTCCTTTAATTGTTGAATTATATATTCGCCCAGATCCGTTTCAACAACTTCTACATCATGTTCTTCCAAGAATTCGTTTAAAGATATCTCCTCTGTAGTTGTAGATTTTGACTTTACAATTGTTTTTGCTTCATGTTCTTCACAGATTTCTAAAACTTTCCTGTTTGCATCTCCTGCTGTTTTCGCTAAGTAAAAGGTCCCTCCAACTGCCTCTATATGCTCTTTTACTTCCTTAATGAGAGATTCAAGATTATTAATAGCATCCCGTCTGATTTCTTTAGCTCTTCTAAGGAGTTCTTCTAAGTTTTTTATTTGTCTTAAAGCCTGCTTCTTTGCTTCAACAAACTTTTGTGCCGCAATTCTTATCGTTTTTGCAACATCTTCTCTTGAAATGGTCTTCACTATGGTGGTTTTATAAATTTCATACCAGTTTTTCATATTTTCCCCTCAATTCTTTTTATGACAAATTCTGTAAGATCCATTACCTGCATTGGTATGTTTAGTTCTTCTGCTGTCTTCCTTAAGTTGTAGACACAGAATGGGCAGGCAGTGATTAAAATTCTTGTTTTAGTGTCTAATGCTTCAAGTAATCTATCTTCTGCAATTGCTTTTGCAAGTTCCCGATATGTGCTCATTAGTCCTCCACCTGCCCCACAACAGTTGGAGTTCATACGTGAATTTTCCATTTCAACAATTCTTGCATTAAATGCCATAATTACTTGGCGAGGTTCATCGAAGATTCCCATGTGCCTACCAAGATGGCATGGATCATGATAGGTAACTGAGAGAGATGGTAAATTTGGAATCGATATTTTTCCATCAT
>CAYYZD010000078.1:0-7428 GCA_964476035.1 uncultured archaeon | reverse complement strand
CCCCTTGTTAAAGCAACCTCAAGATATCCCTGCCATTCCTTAATAGGTAGCTCAACAATTTCCTCAGATATTTCCCAAAGCACCTTCTTAAAAAAATTGGTAGCGACCTTACTCCAATCAACCTCTTCAAACTTCTGCATCGCTAAATAAACCTCATCTTTTAATCTTACAGACAAAATCGGAATGCCAATTCACCTCCAATAGTTAACATATTCAACCAAACAAAATTACCATTAATAGCAATATTCCAATGACATAGTGAAAAGTGGTGTCAAAAAATAAAAGTATTACTGGTGGAAATCACTGTTCTCTAAGATATTCCAACTTAATCCAGAACTTAAAAATACTTAGTGAGGTAACTTATAACGCTTGAATAATAGTTTACAAACAATGAGCTGCATAAAATGGAAAAGTTACAAAAATATTCCAAAACATAAATTTAACTATTGCGAAAGCAAAATACATTTATCTTGGAAAATAAATTAGTTGGACCTGCTTCGAGAGGGAATTTAAAAATTGAGCGAAATTTGGTTACAAGATCCATACATCAATAAAATAAAGGCAAAAGTGGTTCTATGTGAAAAAACAAATGAAAAACTTAGAATATCGCTCGATAGAACTATCTTTAGATATAAAGGCGGCGGACAGGACTGTGATAAGGGGAAATTACTTAAGGATGACGAAATATTAGAGGTTATGGATGTCAGAGAGGAAGGCGGGAAGACTATCCACATAGTTGAAGGAAAAGGATCTTTAAATATAGGAGACGAAGTTATTTGCATCTTAGATTGGGAACGCCGCTACACTCTAATGAAACTCCACACAGCAGAACACATTTTTTACAGATCACTAATGAAAGAGCTACTTGATTCAGAATTGAAAGATATTTGGCTTACTTTCGACGACGAAAAAAGAGAAGGAAGTGGAACAATCACAGTTGAAAGTAGTAAACCATTAGGTTGGAGAACCTTAACAAAAGTTGAAGCAAAAGTAAATAAAATTATACATGAAAATAGAAGCGTCAAAACATATATTCTAAACGTTAAAGAGCTAACAGAAGACATTAGAGTAAGAGAATCTCTTCTTAAAAAAGTTAATCAGGTCAGAATAGTTGAAGTTGAAGATTTCGACAAAGCAGCTTGCTCTGGAACACATGTAAGAAAAACAGGTGAAATAATCTTTTTCAAAATAACCTCTATAGAAAGAAAAGGAAACAACATTTATCACATCGATTTCAAAGTTGGAGAAGATGCACTTAACTTCGCATTGACGGTTTCAAACCAAGTTTTGTGGAAAGCTCAAAACCTAGGATATAACCCTAATGAAATATTATATGTGCTTGAGAAATACGAGAAAACACGTGAATCTCTAAACGACCTAAAAACACAATTATTAGAAACACTACCGCTCTACATCGAAAGAAATAAAGAAATCATACAAGACATTTCCCTTTATCACTGTATGTGTAAAGGATTTGAAGTAAAAGAATTAACCGCACTAGGCAGAAAACTAAAAAAGAAAATCAAAGAAAACTTTGTAGCCATACTCGTTGGAACAAACGGAGCAACATCCATCGTAGTGGTTTCGAAAGGTGTAAACCTGGATACTTTAAAAATCCTCAAAGAATCCTTGGCCGAATACGGTGGTAAAGGTGGAGGAAAATCCGATTTTGCTGTATATGGAGTAAAGAAATCGGATGATGTTAACAAATTATTAGATAACTTGGTTAATAGATTTAAAATGGAATTGATGAAATTCTGAACGTAACCTCAATAGGTGCGATAAATATGGTGCTTGTCCAAATAGAGGGAACTGATAGAGTAGGTAAAACAACAGTTGTTAAACTTCTATGCAAGGAACTTGAGAAAGAAAATATAAGGGTTAAAGTGCTTGTTTTCCCCAATAGAGAGACTGAAATAGGGAACATTATCGATAAAATGTTGAAAAAGAAAAAATTTCAGTGGAGTGAAGCTGTGGTCTTTCAATTACTGCAAACAGCAAATAGATTAGAATTTTACCAAGAAATTAAAAAATGGCGAGAGAGACGAGACGCTGTACTTATCCTCGACAGATATGTACTAAGTGGTTTGGTCTACGGAAAATTAGATAATGTACCTTATGATTCTTTAATGTCTTTACAGCTTCTTTTACCTCCTCCGCAGTTAAATATTGTTTTAACTGCTAATAGAGAAAGTTTAGAAAGAAGGCTCAAAGAAAAGATACAACCAGAAATTTACGAAAACATCGAAAAAATCTTAGAAATACAAAGAGAATACATAAAAGTTTCCAAGGATTACGAGAAAAATGTTAAACGAAAGCTTTCCCTAGATTTACAAACATTTTTTCTAGATAACTCTGATGGAAAACTAGAAAATGTTATAAAGGAAGCTACGAACAGAATACTGTTTTTTATCAAAAAGAACTAGAAGCTAAGTTGTTTTTTCTCTTTCCTAATACTAACCAAGACTCCAACCAGATCTTTGACATCTTGTTCACTTAAACTCACTGGCACGAGAAGAGGAGGTATTTTCTGTGCATTTTTAACTTTATAAAAGAGATAAACATTGTTTTCTTTCCACCTAAACTCTAAATCACAGAATTCGCCCCTGAAAACGAAAGATTCCCCCTTTAAAATGTTCTCAAGCAAAGGTGTGGTTTCATCCTCCAAGATAAGGATCTTATCTTTCGAATCATGAACATTAGCTATTTCTAAAACATATGCTTTTCTTTTTCTCAACTTTCCACCAATAAATACCGGCTTTACACCGATTCTTCCTTGAGATACAGTTGGTTGTCCAGCCATACTACCCCTAATTTCATTTTTTTCTTTGGATATAATTGACACCATTTTCTAATCCCCTGATCCATCGTTATCATTATGAGAATCGCAATCTTGTGGAAGCAATTTGAAACCTCAACACTATTTTTGTTGTAATAGTTATATAAACTTTTGGTAAAACTGCAGACAGTGACTTTATTTCTTGCGGAAATCGCAACCTCACTTTAAGATACGGAAGGGTAAAAAAGCTACAGACTATTTAAATTTTACAGCCTCTAAAAGCTTCTTTATAAGTTCAAAAACCAAAATAAATCGTTAATGCCCCATTCTATCTCTTCCTCGCAACATATTCTCTATCATACACTAAACTTGCTACTTGGTTAACAGAAGACATCAAAAGCATATCATAATATTTTTACGGAAGATGCCTTAAATATCAGAGAAACTTTGCATCCAATGTCAATTTTCATTTCTAGAAAGGACTTCCTTGTTATATAGACGGTAAATTGAACATTACCAACGTCTACTCGCAACTTAACTATGAAAGCTTCCTGAACAACCTCCACAACTTTTCCTTCAATTACATTTTGCGCGCTCGTCTCTACTGGTCTTAACGATAATACTATTTCTTCAGGTCTAATAGCAACAATTACATCGCCCTCAGCAGGCTCACTTGCCCTTATCTTAACTCCTCCTATGTCTATAACTGTAAGGTTTCCTTCTCTCCTAGCCTTACCTTTAAAAATGTTCTCAAAACCCACAAATTCAGCAACAAAAGTATCCCTAGGCGATGTAAATACTTTCTCTGGAGAACCCACTTCCAAGATCACACCTTTATTTATGACAGCAATTTTATCTGCAAGAGAAAATGCCTCCATCTGGTCATGAGTAACATGAACAAACGGTATTTTCAAAATTTTATGCAACCGTCTCAACTCATCACGTAACTTCCTCCTTAGTGGCGCATCCAGAGCACTCAACGGCTCATCCAACAATAATACCTTCGGATTAACAGCAAGAGCTCTAGCCAAGGCAACTCGCTGCTTTTCTCCTCCACTTAACGTAACCGGGTACCTATGAGCTAATTTCTCCACCCTTAAGAGCTCCAAGAGCTCCTTTACCATCTTTCTCCTTTCATTAATAGGAACCTTTCTTACCTCTAACCCAAACTCCACATTCTCCCAAACAGTCATATGCGGGAACAACGCATATTCCTGAAATACCATTCCAATCGACCTCTTCTCAGGGGGCAAAAAGGTAACATCTTCTCCATCAACAATTATCTTTCCCTTATCTAAAACATGCAAACCCGCAATACATTCAAGTAAAAGAGTCTTCCCCGCGCCAGAAGGCCCAAGCAACACAAAATATTCCCCACTATCTACCTTAAAGCTTATGCCCTGTAACTCAAATTCATTCCACTTCTTCCACAAATCTATGACCTCTAACATAGTTAATGCTCCCTTTGAAGAGCTTTTAAACATGCAAAAATTGCAAAAGTTAACATCATGAGCCACGCAGCAATTGGCCTTGACGCAGCTAATCCCTCGCTCATAAACCTAACAAATATTAGTACTGGTGCCGTATAGGGATAATAAGCGAGAATTATAACTGCTCCGAATTCCGAGATTGCTCTTGCCCAACAGAGTATTGCACCTGTAAGCATACCACGTTCAGCTAATGGCAAATCCACCTTTGCAAAAACTTTGGATGGTGATGCACCCAGTGTTCTTGCAGCTTTTTCTAAACTTGGATCTACATCTGCAAAAACTTCTTTCACCGTCTTTATGTATAGAGGTGCACTAACAAAAGTTTGCGCTGCAACTATACCAAAGACCGTGTCAAGAAAACGAATACCTAACTCCGATAAAGGTCTTCCAATGAATGTATTTGGCGCAAGTATTGTTAGGAGTGCGATTCCAGCAACCGTGTGAGGAATTAGTACTGGTAGATCTATTAATGAGTCAATAAACGATTTCTCACGAAATTCCTTTTTTGCAAGAAGATATGCCAAGGGCGTTCCTAACATTACGGTGATAATTGTGGTAATTGTCGCAGAGAGAAAACTCATAAATATGGATGCTTGCACTTCCTTATCCATTATTGTCTCCACAAGAACACTGATCGGATTTTGAATAATCACATTTACTATGGGAAGAAGGAAGAATAGAAAAATTACCGCAGAAAAAAACATAAACCCTAAAGTAAGCCATTCAAATCTTTTCCTTTTTACCATTACGTCTCCCACTCTTTAAGTCTAGAACCTATTTCTGGGTCATCTCTTAACCCCGCGGGGATACTTGTAATATTGTTAGTTAAATAGGTATCGAGAGGTTTCAAGTAGCAATCAGCAAATATCTGCCGACCTCTTTCTCCCAGCATCAACTTTATGAATTCCGTTGCGAGATCCCAGTGCTTACATGTACTTGGTATTGTTACTCCGTAAAGTATTGGTTCCCCAACCTTAACAGTTCCACCACTTAAAGTTACATTTACTGTAGCATAGTAATCAGCGCACTTCCAGTCACCTAAACTTATGTTCGGTGGAAGTTGAACGTATCTAAGGTTATGTTGTTTCGCAACGAATAAGTATTCAAATGCGTAGTCTAATTCTCCAGCCTCCAGTAGTCCTATTAATTCAACTGACTTCGGTCTTATGATCTTGTTTTCACTTGAATTCAACTTATCAAAAAGCCCTGGGACGTTGTAATATTTTTCCGCTAATTTCATAACAATTACTGCTCTGTACCCACATGGATCTAGGTTAGGATCTGAATGACCGAATTTCACACCGTCCCTTAGAAGTATCTCGTACCAATTGGTTGCATTTATTTCATCTGCATACTTACTACTGTTTGTGAAAGCAATGCATATTTCATTGCTGGCAAACGCTATATACCATGTTGCCATGTTCTTTGGAAACAGCAATTCCTCTATAACTCCGTAGTCTGCAACCGCCAAAACATCGCATTCCTCCTTCAACTCTGCAACTTGCATTGCTGCTTGTCGGCTACCATAAGCTTTTAGAATAACGTCAACATTTGGGTGCTCGCTTTCAAATACCTCTTCAAATTCTTCCATGTGGACGGTTAAACTACCTGCATGGAGTACTGTAAACCTGATTTTTCGAATTTGGAAGTAATAGATGGATATACCGACGCCTATCACCAAGATCGCTATCATAATAACAGTGAAAAGAGTCATGCGTTTCACTTCACTTCACCGATAGGCATCATTAAACATATCGGTATTTAAATTTTTACATCGACAGCAAAACGATCATCCTGAGAAGACGGAACATTCGCTGCAAATACTCATCCATCTAACTCTATTACAATATTATCGACTCGAAATTACCGATAGCATCCAACAGTCCTATACTTTTACTGCAATCCACAAGAATTCATTGTTAACCAATTACTCCATTTTTATGAAGAAATTTTTCATACATACAACAGAAAACCGTGGTCTCAAGGCTAGAATTAAAAACAACAATGTTAGGATAAAACAAAATAACTGGAGAAATTTCATACTATCATCTTTTTACGTCCCATCATTAGTTTCAAAAAAATTTGTAGGGTTATTTTTCTCGTGGTATTTTAAAGTATTCGTAGAATCCTCCTCTACTTCCAGGTTTTTGCTTAGGATGTCCGAGGAAACCAGCAGTTACAAGTTTCTTCAGGAGTAATGGTGGCTTATATGCTGGGTTTCCAGTTTCATTGTATATGTAATCCAATATGTGGAATGTTGTGTCTAAACCTATGAAGTCCATGAGTTCAAAGGGCCCCATAGGCCAGTTAAAACCAAGCTTAACCATGTCATCAATTTCCTTAACACCTGCAACTCCTTCCTCAAGAAGGCGGACAGCTTCAGCCAAATAATACGCGAGGAATCTTGTCGTAAAGAATCCAGGTCCATCTTTTGCCTTAATAGGTATTTTCCCAAGTTTCTTTGAAAGCTCTACGATTAAGTTGTAGGTTTCCTCCGAAGTTAAAACTCCTGGAATAACTTCGATCAGTTTCATTACTGGTGCTGGGTTAAACCAGTGCATTCCTATGAATTTGTCTGGGCGTTTTGTAGCTGAAGCCAATTCTGTGATCATTAGCGAGGACGTGTTAGAGGCAAATATGGTGTGTTCAGGGCAAATCTCATCGATTTCTTTGAAGATTTTCTTTTTAAGATCCATGATTTCTGGAACT
Source organism: uncultured archaeon (assembly GCA_964476035.1). GTDB lineage: Archaea > Asgardarchaeota > Baldrarchaeia > Baldrarchaeales > DXJG01 > DXJG01. The sequence continues at coordinate 450 of CAYYZD010000078.1, read as the reverse complement.
GCCTCTATAACTATATCAGCATCTTTTACAGCTTCCTTCAGATCAGTTGTCCCCTTAATTCTTGATAGTGCAGCTTCTGCTTCTTCTTTACTGATTTTACCCTTTTCAACAGCTCTATTCAAACTCTTCTTTATTCTCTCATAGGCTCGTTTAACAAGTTCTTCCGAAATATCTCTAAACGTAACTTCGTAGCCTGCTCTTGCACATACCTCAGCTATGCCAGTGCCCATTATACCTGCTCCAAGAATAGCTATCTTCCTAACATCTTCAAGCTTCATACGAAACCCTCCCAGAACTTACAAGTTAAACATAAGTTAGACTTGCAGATATAAATAAATTAGTATTGCGTTTATTCAAAATTTCGATGTCAGTTCCACTATGTGTGAATGCTTCCGTTTAAAGTTGCCTGCAAAGTAGCGAAAATACAGCAAAGAAGCTTAAAATACAAAA
>CAYYZD010000077.1:0-7481 GCA_964476035.1 uncultured archaeon | reverse complement strand
TTTTGGCTCTCCTATAAGTTTTGCTAGTATGTATATTTTTGCTGTTCTTTCAACGCAGATTAAGACGTCTAAAGCATCTTCTAAATCTTTTCCGCAGGTTATAACTCCATGGTTCATCAGAAGCGCAGCTTTTCTGTTGCCTAATGCTTCTACAACGTTATTTGCAAGTTCCTGTGTGCCTGGAGGCGCATATTTAGCTACTTTAACCTCCCCACCAGTATATAGGATCATTTCTTCAACTACTGGGGGTATTTCGATGCCTGTTACAGCGAGAACAGACGAGTAAACGGGATGGGCATGTATTACTGCTTTTGCATCTTCTCTATATTTGTAAATTGCTAGATGCATTGGTGTTTCAACTGATGGGTTTCTTACTCCTTCTATTACCTTCCTTTTTTCATCTATAACTAGGATGTCCTCCGGTTTAAGGGCTGACTTTCTTACTCCGCTGGGAGTTATTAGAAATAGATTTTCTTCAGGTATTTTTATGCTTATGTTACCCGCTGTGCCATATGTTAGGCCGAGTTCATCTAGTTTTCTAAATGTTTCAACTATTTTTTGTCTTAATTCTGGATATAACATGGCTTATACCTCAAGTGAGTTGATTTCTTCATAAGTGTTCAACCAGTCTAGAAAAATGTCGTTATAAATTTGAACGTTTTTAGCATCTGGTTCAACACTATAAAGTTTTATCACACTTTTAATAGCTTTTTCAAGAGTTGAAAATAATTGTAGGGAGTTAAACGTCATGGCGGCGCAAGCTAATATACTTCCATTAAACTCTTTTGTAACTTGAACTTTTATTCCTAAAACGTTAGTTAATATTTTAGAGAATATTTTGAACCTTGTTAAACCTCCTGTTAACCCAAAATACTCCAACTTAACTTTTGCAATATCGATAAGTTGATTTAAATTTGCTTTAATGGTAAATGCTATGGTTTCCAAAATACTTCGAGCAAAGTCTTCTATTCCAGCCGGGCTTATGAAGGGTAGAACTGGTGAAGGCAATAGAATAAATCCTGTTATTTTTTGTTCAGCCATATTTTTAGCATTCATTATCATCGAGCCTATTCTCATTTTTACACCTTTTGCTCCAGGCTTTGAAGAGTTAACAAGTTTTTCAAAATATTTGTAAGGATCTCGGGAGAATGAACTTAGGAAACTTTTAACGAACCAGTCAACTAAACCTCCAGCAACACCTGCATTACTCTCAATAAACCATTTGTTTTGAAGCAAATAGCACCCGGTCCATACTCTCATATCGCCATCCATTAATGGTTCGTTGGAAATGCTTATAACAGGTGAAGTATATCCTGCTACACAGCCATAATGTTTCTCCTCCATCAATCCTGCTGCCAACAATCCGAAATGTGTATCTCCACCGCCAACATACACTGGTATTTTTCTTGAAAGTCCTAGCTGCTCTGCCACTTCTGCTTTTAGCTCGCCGGCAAAGTCACCTGCAGCTTTAACGTCAGGTAGCTGTTCTAAATCTATTTTAAAGAAGTCTAATAGTTCTTCACTCCATTTTCTTCTATGTATATCAAATAGTAAGGTATCTGATGCTATGGAGGGTTCTGTAACGCTGTTTCCAGTCAATTTATAGATGATCCAGTCGTGAATTCCAAGAATCTTTGAAACTTTTTGTGCAATGTTTGGTTTATTTTCCTTAAACCAGAGAAACCTTAGAGGTGAGAATAGGAATGGAGGTGCGTGACCAGATATTTCATATATTCTTTTTATCATCTCTTCATTTATTGGGAAATCGACAAGTATGCCACGGGAATCGATATTTGGACCTGCATACAACTCGTTTCCATTTTTGTCGATGAAAATTGCTCCCATTCTTTGTGCAACGCAACTTATTGCTTTTATATTTTGAGCATTAGCTTTGAATTCCTTTACTGCGTCCTTAATTAATTTAAAGAGGGTTTTTGCGATAAACTGTTTATCATATTCTATTATGAATGGGTAATCTGGGTCGATTATTGTTCTCCATCTACTTTCTCTTTTAACAAGAATTTTCCCCGAGGAATCTACAATATTTACTTTTAAACCACTACTACCAAAGTCTACTATAAGTACACAGCTTCTTGTTGACATTAGCCTCCCTCATCATAAATTTGTGGATTTAACAGAAATTTCGGGCGTTCTCCCCTTAAAAACCTAAGTATGTCTTCTGTTATCATCCACGACTGAACTTCAATTGTTTCAAAGGTGTCACCACCGATATGCGGCGTTACAACAACATTATCCAATTTGAGAAATCTATTGGTTGATTCAACTGGTTCGTCTCCGAAAACATCCAGCCCCGCACCCGCTATTCTACGTTTCTTTAAAGCCTCAAATAACGCATCCTCATCTACTATGACTGGACTAGCTAAGTTAAATAGGAAAGCTGAAGGTTTCATTTTCTCTATTTCACTTTTACCTATTAACTCAATAGTTTCAACTGTAGGTGCTGCATGTATTGTCACAATGTCAGACTCACGGAGTAGAGTGTCTAAGTCAACTCGTTTCCCATTTACGCTTTTTATTTTTTCATCGCTGACATATGGGTCGTAGACCAGAATTCGAACATTGAAGCCTCTGAGTTTTTCCGCCACCCTGTAACCGATTCTACCCAGCCCAATTATGCCAACAGTTTTTCCAGATAGTTCGTAGCCACGTAGCTTCTCGTACATGTTAATGAAATCTTCCATTGATTCTATTTTCACGTGGCCAGACTTTAATAGTCGGTCTGCAAAAACGATTTTTCTTAAGGCTGCTAGTATATGTGCTATTGTTAGCTCTGCAACAGCGTTCGCGTTTCTTCCAGGAGTATATATTACCGGTATTTTTTTCTTGTTAGCAGCTTCCAGATCTATGTTTCTTTTCGGATGGTTTCTACAAAAGCCTATAAGTTTAAGATTTGTGTTATTAATTACATCTTCATCTACATTTTCAGCTTCAACAACTAGTATATCGATGTTTTCCAGGTTAATTATTTCAATTAATTCTTTTTCGGTTAACACCTTTTTGCTTTTCAACCAGTTTCTATAGTTGACATCTATGTGCTTTTTTAAAGCTTCTAAAGCATCATTATGGAATGGTGCAGTAATTAATGCGCGCATCATAACACCTACACAAATAAATTAATGCTAGAATAGTAGTTTCCTTAATTTGAGAAGGTCTGTCATGGAGCCCTTTGTCTTAATTTTCCCAAGAGTATATTCTTTTATTGGATTTGTTTTCTTGTTGATTATGTTTACAAAAGTTTCTGAGGACATTGTTATTTTTACATCTGGATTTTCAACGGTTTCCTCATTTAACTCTTTTAGCTGTCCGTTTTCTATTCTAAGAACATAGCTGGTGCTTAGATCATTGAATTCGAATAACACTGTTTTTGTAAAGCCTTCCAGAGATTTAACAACTTCGGGGTCGCTAAATCTTTCTTTAACTATTTTAAGGCCCATCTCTACATCCTTTTTCTCCACCATATTAGAAATCCCTCCCTAACGATATTTTAGAATAGGGGGAGAAGCTATTAATAGTTTTCTATGGCTTTTTAATTTAAAACTGCTGAAGCGTTCTAAAAGAAATTTGTAAATCACCATATAAGATGATGAGAATTCATTGGAAAGATATCCATAAAATAAGATACGAGACTTACCGAGATCTTAAAGATTCTTAAGTGGAGCACTAGAATCTACAAAATGATGGCAAATAACGAAAGTTCTTCCCATATGGCAATTACTTATTCAAATCATAAAATAAGTTTATATTTCGTTTGACAAATTTTAAATTGGGGTTGGACTATGGCTAAGAAGGTTTTAATTATTGCTGGGGATGGGGTGGAAGCTCAGGAAATATTTTATCCGTACTATCGGTTGAAGGAAGAGGGCTTCGAGGTTCATGTTGCAGCTCCAACCAAAAAGGACGTGCTTTTCACAGTTGTGCACGATTTCGAGCCTGGATGGGAAACTTACAGTGAAAAACTTGGCTACAGGTTTCCATGGGTAACACTGGCATTTAAAGATGTCAAGCCAGAAGAGTACGATGGCTTGGTGATTCCAGGCGGTAGAGCCCCTGAATTCATAAGAACTTACCCTGAACTTGAAAGCATCGTCAAGCATTTCTTTGAAGCAAACAAGCCTGTTGCAGCTATATGCCATGGACCCCTGGTTTTAACTGCTTACAACCTTGTAAAAGGGAAGAAAGTGACAAGTTACATTGCAGTTAAACCTGACGTTGAACGTGCAGGGGCAACCTACGTAGATGAGGAAGTTGTGGTTGATGGAAACTTGGTGACCAGTAGAGCTTGGCCGGATTTACCAGCATTCATGAGAGAATTCATAAAACTACTAAAATAATTTTCTCCTTATTTTTTAATTTTTATAGTAATTGTTTTAAGATTTGTGGATAATTTTATCTTGGTGTTGATGTTGCCTTTTCCAGGAAGAACAAACTGGAGTACTTTGATTAACCTTGTTTTGAAACTGCCTCCCCACAGGGATGTTAAGGTTTGGAAGTGGGAGGTCCCCCACCCGTTGAAGAGCGGGTTTAAGAAATCTATTGGCGATCCTTTTGGACAAAAAGCAGACTATAGATTAATTTTAAGGGACGGACGGAGCATTCATGTAAGGGAATATGATAGATTTTACCGTGTTCACTGGGATAAAAAGGATCCCCGTGTTAACCCGATTGTACATTTAGCTAAAGATGCCCCGCACTGGCTGCTGGTTTTAGCGCTAGTAACTTTAGGAATTATCGGAAAAATATGGCGAATTCGATCACAAGACTAGCTGGTTCTCAATAATTTACTTTCGATGTACGATTAAAGAGCTTAACATTATTAAAAGAAATGTTGTTGTGTTTTAGATAGTTTACCTATATTTTACGATATTATAAGAATGAGGAGTCGCATGGAAATGAAAGTGTAAAATAAGAGGATATTACTTAGAGAAGATGAGTTATATAGAATAGTATTGGTATCTAAGGTATTAAGGTTTGATTTAGGCTTTAGGTGATATGCATTGGTAAAGGAAAAATTAATTGCGCCGTGTGGACTGTATTGTGGTTAGTGTCCTTATTATCTTGTTGGAACTAAGGAGTTTTCTTGTCCAGGTTGCTGGGAAAGGAAGAAGTGTAATATTAGGGATTGCGCTAAAAGTAAAGGCTTGAAGCTTTGTACCTTTTTGCCCAGAATTTCCATGTGAGAAGCTTTATAAGATATACCATGATATGGAAAAGTTTTTTGACGGGATAAAAAGAGATTTCCCAGAGGGAATAAAAATAGAATAAATCGAAACACATTTTGATGATAACTTACTTTAAAATTTTCTAGCAATGCTGGAAAGTGTTTGAATCAAATACTTCAAAAGTTTTTAACCATTTTCTTAGATTTTTCCTTACGGTTTTCTTCCCATCTGGGTCCCATTTTTCTATTAGATCTCCCGCATAAAATATTGCTGCAATATATTTTTTGCGGTTTTGAGCTTTATAAACGAGAGTTGAAGCTTACTTTATCTACCCTATCCATCTTACTATCTTCCTTAACTCTACGTTATTCCACAGATATTTAACATCATTGTGATGTTTAAAATTTAGTCAAAAGAGTAACTATAGTTTTCATCGAAATTTATGAAAATGTTATGAATTAGGAGAAGTTGAAAAGTAAAATAGATGACCATACATATAGTATATATGTTTAGGGAGAGTGAAAGCAATATTTATGGAAAACCTTTTATTAAAGATGGTGCGTAAAAAATTAGGCTTTTCTAGTCATGTCGATTTTCTTTTTGAACGCAAATTTTATGCTAAAGACAGATGTGCAAAGTGTGGTTCTCGTGAAATACATTTTAAAATTGTTTTTGAACAGTGGGTACGTGGAAAACTTGTTTCAAGAGTTGTTATACCTTATTGCAAGAAATGTGGCTTCAGAGAAATTTCTATTTTTTAACTTGTTTTAAAAATGTTGCATCCTCCCACTTAATGAATAACTTTTTGTAAATTATGTTGCGTTAATTCTAACATTTTAAGTTTATCATTCATTTTTGCTGGGTTTAAATATGAATGCAAAGGTATATAACTACTAGCTGATTTCTTTAATTAGTAAAGGGTATCATCAAGTGTCACTTTTTATGTTTGTATTGTTGGGTTTCTAATATCGAAATTTTTTGATAAAATACTTTAAAAGATTTTACTTGATTTATTTCTTGGGGCGAGTGATACTATGGCGAAGTATAAAATTTCAAAAGTTATCAAGAGAGATGGCCGTGTAGTTCCGTTTGATAAAGATAGGATTGAGAATGCTATATGGAAGGCTTTAAGCTCTGTTGGTGTTGGAACAAGAGAAATGGCTGCAAAACTAGCTAACGAAGTAGTGGAAATCTTGGAGGAGGAATTTGGGGAAGAGAAAATTCCACATGTAGAGGAAATTCAAGATATTGTTGAAAAAGTTCTTGTTAATAATGGACTCTACGAGGTAGCTAAAGCTTACATACTTTACAGGCAGCAGAGAAGCGAGATTCGAGAAATAAAGAAGATTTTCGGCGTAGTTGACGACATGAAACTTTCCGTAAACGCGATAAAAGTCCTCAAAAACAGATATCTGCTTAAAGACGAGCAAGGCAACATAGTTGAAACACCTAAACAAATGCTACTTAGAGTTGCTAGGTACGTGGGGCTCGTAGACATCTTCTACTACGATGAAATATACGATAAGGAAGGAAAGCAGCCTAAGCGCGAAGCAGAGGAACCAACCTACAAGCTCAAGAAAGCCCAAATAAGCGAATACGACTTTGAGATGTTGAAAAGACTTTACAATAGGCTTGCCAAAGAGGGGAAAATGAAAGTTTCTTTCAACGAACTTTTACAGTTTCTGGATGAAAAATGGGAGAAACTCTACGAAGAAGTAATAGACACATTCTATCAAATCATGGTTAACAGATACTTCCTCCCAAACTCACCGACATTAATGAACGCTGGTGCACCTCTAGGGCAACTATCAGCATGCTTCGTTATTCCCGTCGACGACTCCATTGAAAGTATATTCGATGCACTAAAATACGCAGCACTAATCCATAAAAGCGGCGGTGGCACCGGATTTTCATTCTCTAGGCTTAGACCTGAAGGAGACATAGTAAGAACAACTAAAGGGGTTGCATCTGGACCAGTCAGCTTCATGAGAATATTTGACGTTGCAACCGACGTAATTAAGCAAGGTGGCAAGAGAAGAGGAGCGAACATGGGTATCTTGAGAGTAGACCATCCAGATATATTGGACTTCGTGTACGCTAAGACAAAAGAAGGGATGTTAACAAACTTTAACATTTCAGTTGCAGTTACAGACGAGTTTATGGAAGCTGTAGAAGAAGGAAGAGACATAAACCTAATAAATCCGAGAACAGGTCAACCACAAGGAAAAATGAACGCAAGATACCTTTTCGACATGATGGTATACAACGCTTGGAGAACAGGAGACCCAGGAATAATATTCA